>JABMQE010000052.1 GCA_013203415.1 Candidatus Falkowiibacteriota bacterium
AGAAGGAGTAGCGGGGGATGAGAATTAGGTAGCCGGTGAGACCGACTATGGCGGCTACTATATAATATTTTAACATTTGTTTATGATTGTCTATGGCAACGATGGTGTGGGCGAATAAGCCGCCGATAAAGATTATGGCAGTGGCGATGATAAGGATTTTGACGATTGGGCCGGCTTCTGCGAATTCTTGGCCGGCAACAGCGGTCATGATTGGAGTGCCTAAAATAAGAGTGGCAGCGACCATTGGGACGGCGGTTAAGATTAGAAAATCGAAGGATTTTTGGAGAACACTAGTAAATTTTTCATAATTTTTTTCGGCCCAAGTGCGGGTTAGGAAGGGAAGGATAAGGTTGATGAACATAATAGGAAACATAATAGCGATTTCTAAGACACGGTAGGTAGCGCCGTAGATGCCAACTTCGGCTTGGGGTCGGAAGAGCGAGAGGATGATGGTATCAGCTTTGAAATAAACAAGATTAAAGGCGATGGAAATCGCAATGGGCCAGGTTTTTTTAAGAATTTTTTTCCAGACATTTAAATCAATTTGAAAATGTATCTTAACAAATTTTCTGGAAAAGTAAAAGAGGGCTAAGAAGTTTAGCAAGTTGCCGAGGATGACAGCAAAAAGGAGAGCGAAGAGGCCCCAACCAGAATAGATGGCTAAAAAAGTGAAGCCGGTAAGAAGAAGACGGCCAGTAACATCGGCTATGGCAACGCGTTCCATATGAAGGTTTTTTTGAAAGATGCCAGTAAGGAGACCGGTTAGGGATGAGAAAAGGAAAGAGATGGTGGTAAAGGCGATACCGAGTTTGATGATACGGGAATAGGAAGGGATTAGAAAAGCGATAAGGGTGGCAATAGCGAGAAGGGTTAGGGAGGAGACGAAGCGCAGGGAGAAGAAATTGTTTATTAGTTTTTTTTCGGTGATGGGTTGTTCTTTTACCCCCCCCTCTGTTCCCCCCCCTACTAAGGAGGGGGGAATTTTTGTGTCGCTTGTTTTAGAAATGACATTTAGTTTAGAAATCATTTGGACCATCATTAAAGCAAGGCCCATATCGATAAAGACGATAGTAACTTGGAGGAAAGCAGTAATGGTAGTAAATTCACCAAAGCCAACTTTGCCCAAGTAGCGGGTCATGGCGGCAATGGTAATAAGGCCGAGAAGAACGCTTACGGCCTTGCCTGTGATTTGGATTATGGTGTTGTGGGCGACTTTCCGTGTTAGGGACATAGGTGAGCTTTAGAGCTTTATATTATTTTAGTATTATCTTTTGGTAAATAGTTCTTTAAAGCCGCGAGAATAATTACAACCGATGACGTGGCAATATTTAGGACATTTTTTAATTTTTTTGCGCGTTGATTTAGCATTTTTTAGAATTTTTTTTAGGTTTTGCTCGTTTAAGTTTCCGATTGTTTCTCCTTTAAAACATAAACTGACATTGGCGTTGGGGTAAATTACAAGATTTCTTTGGCCGGTGAAACAGCGGGAGTTTGGAACTTGGTTTGGGTTTAGATAGTATTGCCAGATAGCTTTTAAGTTTGGTTTTGGGTTTTTTATTTTTTGGTTGTTTTGTAAGACGAAATCAAAAAAATTATTAACATCTTTTTCTTTGGGCCAAAGAGAAGTTATTAGATTATTAGAATGCCAGTTTCTTGATCCTTGGGATTCTATTTTTTCATCCAAGGGTTGAATAATGATAGAAATATTGGGCAAGGTTTGGAGATGCTGAATTAACTCGGGCGCTTCTTTTATATTTTGGGCAGTAATTAATAAGGCGACTTCTAAGTTGATTTTACTTTTTTGGATAAGTTCGATGGCTTTTTGGGCGGAGTCGAATGCTTGGGGGCAGCCGCGCAGATAGTTATGCGTTTCTTTGTTTAAGCTGTAAAAAGATATTTTTATAACATCTAAGCCGGATTGCTCTAATTGGTTGAGAACTTCTTTGTTTATAAGCGAGCCGTTGGAGTTAAGACCAACTTTTAGGAAATGTTTTTTTAGTTCTTTTGTAAGGAGGATTACTAATTTTTTTCTGGTTAATGGTTCGCCGCCGTTTATTTC
>JABMQE010000053.1 GCA_013203415.1 Candidatus Falkowiibacteriota bacterium
AGTTTCGGAATATATGAGCGAAATGTTTAGAGAGAATGATATTAAGAGTATTTATTATATTCGGGATGATATTATTTATTATAATGAAAGCGAGCCAGACCCTATTAAAATGATGAAAGAAAAAAAAGAAGGGGAGGTTAAGCGAGATAAAACAGATAGTTTTTATTTGAGTATTGTTTTGTCGTATAAACAGGGAAAGATAAAGATTAGGCAAGTGCAAGAAGTTTTAGGAACGGCGATTGGGGAAATAGATTTTGGAGAATTAGAAGAGATTAGGTTTACCGGGGATGCAACATTTTTTCAGTTTTCAAGGAATATGTTTGCGCAGGTTAGAAGAAGCGGGACAGATGCGAAGATGAGAGGGTATAGTGGGGGACCGAACAAAAAGAGATGCACGGAATATCTTGATAAACTTTTGCATTATTCTGGGGAGCGAGGGAAAAAGTATGAGGAGATAATTCCAGAGGCGTATAAAGGGGATATTTATCCAATGATTGCGGAGTTGTATGGGGAGTATTTGTATTATGGGATGTGAACCGGTCACGAGACACGTAACACGTAACATAAAAGTACAGAGTTAGCTCTGTACTTTTAAAAAGTTTTTTTTATGTCAGTACATGTGTCAGTATTAAAATACTGACATGAAAAATATTGAAGGCGAGGATATTATCCTCGCCTTCGGGTTTTTATTGAAGAACAAAATGTAGCCCGGCAAACGTTTGCCGGGCTACAGGTGTTTATAATTGAGTTTGTAATTATCTTATCCCAACTTTGTTTCTCACTTCTTCCATTGTTTTGTCGGCGATTTTTTGGCAGTGTTCGGCGCCTTGGATTAGGATTTGGGCGATTTTGTCGTGGTCGTGTTCTAATTCTTTGCGTTTTTCTTGGATTGGTTTTAGGTGGTTGATAATGGCATCGGCTAAGGTTGATTTTAAGTCGGAATATTTTAGGGTGCCTTTTTTGTATTCGTCCATAAGCTCTTTGTGGGTGCCTAAGGGGGAGACGACCTCGAGCATATCAAAAAGGTTTTTAGTGCCGCGAGACATCTTCCCTTCGACTCGTCGCTTCGCTCCTCGCTCAGGGTCTTCACTCGTCGAGCTAAGCTCGACTCGCTTCGACGGACCAGTGTCAGTAACAGCAGAAGAGATTTTCTTTTTTATTTCGGCTGGAGTGTCGGTTAGGGCGATGTAATGTTTCTCCCCAAGTGATTTACTCATTTTTTTGGCTGGGTCGGCTAAGCTTGAAAGACGAGCGGACTTGGTTAGGAGAGTACGCGGTTCTGGGAAAATTTTAGCAAAGCGATTGTTGAATTTGCGGGCAATAATGCGGGAGAATTCTACATGCTGGGTTTGGTCTTCGCCAACAGGCACAGTATCGGCTTTATAAAGCAGGATGTCGGCGGCCATAAGAACAGGGTAGGAAAAGAGGCCGACATTGGGGTTAGTTTTGTTGGAACGCGATTTATCTTTGTATTGGGTCATGCGTTCGAGCTCGGGCATCGGAGTAATGCAATTAAAAATCCAAGCGAGCTCGGTATGCTCGGGCACATGGGATTGGACCATGATGGTTGATTTGTCTGGGTCTAGGCCGGCGGATAAGTAATCGATAGCCAAGTCGGTGATATGTTTTGGCATATCGCGCGGGTCGTAATCAATGGTCATGGCATGGTAATCGACAATGCCAAAGATGCAGTTATAGCCGCCAGAGTTTTGCAGGTCAACCCAGTTTTTTAGAGCACCCAAATAATTTCCAATGTGTAATGATCCTGTAGGTTGCATTGCGGAAAAGATACGATTTTTTTGAGTAGAAGGCATAGTATTAATTTTTAATTTTTAAGTTTTAATTTTTATTTAAGTTTTAAGTTATAAGTTCTAATTTTAAAGAAAGAAAAAGATTAGAGCTTAAAACTTAAATAAATAGAAATTAATTAAAACTTAAAACTTTCAACTTAAAACTTTTTTATAAGATTCTTACACTTCTATGACAACTGGTAATATCATAGGACGACGTTCAGTTTTGGAAAAGAGAAACTGGGCTAGTTCATCGCGGATGCGAGCACGAAGAGGGGACCAGTTTTTTTCTTTGCCTGATTTTTTTGTATGGTCTGCTACAATTTTAGCAACTTTAGTTTTTATATCTTTCATTAATTCTTCCGAGCTTTTCATATAAACAAAGCCGCGAGAGATGATATCGGGATGGTTAATAAGGTTGTTGTTTTTGTTTAGGGCAACAATAACAACAAGCATGCCGTCTTCGGCCATAACTTGGCGGTCGCGCAGAACAACATTGCCGACATCTCCGATGCCAAGACCATCAACAATAACCAAATTAGTATTAACTTTTTCGTTTGTTAGGCGGGCAGTGTTTTTGGTAAATTCGATAACCGAGCCGTTATCAGGAATAAAAATATTTTCATCATTGTATCCTTGTTTGCGGGCAAGCTTGGCGGCTTCTTTAAGCATGTAGTGGTTGGCGTAAATGGGGATAAAATAAGTAGGACTAATTTGTTTAATTACTTCTTCGACATCTGCGGCAGTAGCATGGCCGCCAGAGTGGACATCCATTATTTCGGAGTGGATAACATTATCGCTTTGCCGGTAGATTTCATCTTTTAGGCGTTGGACAGTTCGTTCGTTGCCGGGGATAACAGAGGAGGAGAAGATAACAGTATCATTTTTTTGAAACTTGATAGTACGGTGGTCGCCAGAGGCAATGCGGGCAAGAA
>JABMQE010000054.1 GCA_013203415.1 Candidatus Falkowiibacteriota bacterium
ATAAAAAAATTATTCTTTTGGATATGTTTGAATATATTCTTGAGTGTCGTACAATGTTATATACCTGACATCAAGCGAGAGGCGAGAGTGGTTAAGTAGCTGGTTTTTAGATCTATTACATAGAGAGCTACAAGGATGGCTGCAAAAATAACCACGAGAATTATGGTGTTTCTGATGTCGGAGGTTAGTTGGGACTGATTTTCCATTTATTAATTTATTGGTTTATTATTTTTTATAATAACTTATTTTTAAGATTTTTTCAACCCCTATGTATGTATCAACAGTTTTTCCCGAGTTTAGCAGGCCTTGGGGTTTACATTTGGCAATGGATATACTAAACTAAAATAATTACAAGGAGGGATACTAAGTTTTAATTTAATCTTTATGTTTAAGAAAACGGATAAGGAATCTGAGCAGCTTGATGACACCCAAACATTAATCGGGCCTTCGATTGAAGTGAAGGGTGATTTTGAGGGAGCGGGGGATGTGATTGTGGAGGGCAAACTTTCGGGAACTTTGAAAACCAAGAAAGATTTAAGGGTAGGGCCAGACGCAGTGATTGAGGCGGACATAGAGGCGAAAAATGTACTGGTGGCTGGAGAAATCAAGGGGAGCGTTAAGGCACATGAAGGGACGGAACTTGCGGGAAGCTCGAAAGTAACAGGAGATATTGAGACAGGAAGTTTACTGATTGAGAAGGGCGCGATTTTTAACGGGAACTGTTTGATGACAATGGCGGAAGAAGAAGCAGGGGAGCAGGAAGATAAAAAAATGGAAAAAAAAGAAACAAAAGAAAAGAAAGGCGAGCAACAACGACTAGATGATGTTGAAGAGATTTACAAGGACGAGGAAAACTAAAGAGTTATAGGTTAATTTTTTTCAATGTATTTTTTTCTTTACGATTCATTTTTGAGTGATAAAAGGTATGAAAAAGCTTTGGCAAGAATAGAAGCCAGAGTGGCGGATTTGGGTATTAAGGGAAGGGTGGTAAAACTAACAATTTTACAGCAATTGGAAGAAACGATAAAAGAAGCGATCGACAGGGGGGCGAAGACTGTTGTAGCAGTTGGCAATGACAAAACAATTAGCGGGGCAATAGCTATTTTAGCAGGATACAAGCATGTGACTTTGGGAATTATACCGGTTGGAGAGGAGAATGAGATTGCGAAAATTTTGGGAATCCCAGAAGAAGAGCTGGCCTGCGATGTGATATCGAACCGGTTGATTGATATTTTAGATGTGGGAAGGATTAATGAACAATACTTTTTTAAGGAAGTGCGAGTTGAAGACGAGGGACTGGTTTTGGAATGCGACGGACGCTATAAGATAAAACCAAAGGAAGTGGAAGAAATTGTGATTTATAATTTTGGCTATAACGATGACAAGAAAATCAATCCAAAAGACGGGGCGCTGGAACTTATGATAAAGCCAAAAATAAAAAAGAACGAAGGACTTTTTTCGATGTTTAAGAAAAAACAAAGAGAATTAGACAGCGTTTTTATCAATCGATTTATACGGATTACTTCTTTGCTTAAGGATGAGAAGGGGAGCGGGATAAAAGAAAAATTTATAAACATTGATGGGATAAGAAAAATGAAGACGCCGGCAACTATTACGGTTGCTGGGAAGAGGTTGAAGGTTATTGTGGGGAAGGAACGGTTGTTTTAGGCGTGTCACTAGTCACTCGTCACTAGTCACTAGGGACGAGTGAAATGGCAAACAAAAAACCGCGGGCCCGCCGAATTTTTTCTGTATTTTTTGCTTTTAGGTATTAAAAAACAGACCGTTGAATAATTAGGTTCTGTTTTTTATTTAGAAAAAATTGGCGGGCGGGAGCGGTTTTTTTGATTTATTCAAATATTACATATCTATCTGATATTTATTGATTATAAGTGTCTGGCTTTTTTGACGGTTATCTTACCTCCAACCCCGCACCAAAGCCCGAATATATTAATTACAATAACCAGTATTATAATTCACGGAGACGCCTGCGGCTCTGTTACTAAGTAATCCATGTTTTCGCGAAGGCTTGGTGCGGGGCAAGCATCATAAATCTGAATACTAGAGATGTCTTGCCTTCTTCACACTTATTTTTCCACCCATGTCGTAGATTACGGTATCACGGCGGGAGAGTTCGCCCTGGATAATGGCAGTGGCAAGAGCATTACTGACACGCTCTTGGATAACACGGCGAAGAGGGCGGGCGCCGAACTCTGGATCGAAACCGGCTTGGGCAAGCTCGATAACAGCCGGCTCGGTAACTTCGAGTTTTATGCCCTTGGTTTCCATCTGGCGGACAACTTCGGCCAAAAGAAGACAGGCGATTTGGTTGATTTCGGATTGAGATAACGGCTTAAAGACAATAACCTCGTCGAGGCGGTTTAGGAACTCGGGACGATAGGAATTTTTTAGTTCGTTTTCTATCAAGTGGCGTTTTATATTTTCGTAGGGTTCATTTTTTCGAATGGCGTCTTGAATGTATTGGGCGCCAGCATTAGAAGTGGCAATGATAATGGAGTTGGTAAAATCGATAACGCGGCCAGAGCCGTCGGTGAGGCGGCCCTCATCCATAACCTGAAGGAAAAGATTTAGAATTTCGGGATGGGCTTTTTCCAGCTCGTCTAAAAGGATAAGGGAGAAGGGGTTGCGGCGGGCGGCCTCGGTTAGGTGGCCGGAAATTTTGCTTTTGGCAGAACCGATAAGACGGGAGATACTTTCCTGCTCCTGATATTCGGACATATCGAGGCGGATCATATTTTTAACCGAGCCAAAATAGGTTTCGGCAACTACTTTGGCGAGCTGGGTTTTACCAACGCCGGTCGGACCCAGGAAAAGAAAGTTGGCAATGGGACGGCCAGCATCCCGAAGTTGGGCACGAGCTCGGCGCAGGGCATTGGACACGGCCTGGACTGCCGGCTCTTGATCTATCATTTTTTCATGGATTTTTTCTTCTAAGTGAAGGAGCTTTTGGGACTCCTGCTCGGTGATTTTGGTTAAGGGGATTTTGGTTTTTTGGGAAACAGCGCGGGCGATATCTTCTTTTTGGATGATGGTATTTTTGCCACGCGTTGAGCGGACGGAGAAGGCGGCATCTTCTAAAAGATTGATGCCTTTTTCGGGCAAATAGCGGTCGTGGAGATAGCGGTCGGAAAGTTTAACAGCAGTGGCAATAGAATCGTAGGAGAAAAAAACTTCGTGCTTAGCTTCCAGAGACAAACTTTTTACTTCCAGAATCTGGATGGCCTGATTATCTTTGGGCTCGGATATTTTTATTTTTTCCAAGGCATCATCTAGGGCAGTGCCTTCTATATAGCGATGATAATCGACTGGGGTGGTGGTGGCGATAACAAAGAACCGGGTGCCGGTGACAGCGCTAGCTAAAATCTCGGAAGCATCAAGTTCGCCGGAAACGGTCTGGACGCCTATGAGGTTGTGAACATCGGCAATAAAAAGAGCGATGTTGCCGGATTTTATAATTTCTGATAGGCAGGATGAAACCCGCTGTTCGGCAGCGCCAGTGCCAGCACCAGAAACCAAGGCAGCCAAACTTAGGCTAACCAAGCGCTTGTCTTGCAAAATACGCGGAACTTTTTCGG
This sequence comes from Candidatus Falkowiibacteriota bacterium, assembly GCA_013203415.1. Lineage (GTDB taxonomy): Bacteria > Patescibacteriota > Patescibacteriia > UBA2591 > JABMQE01 > JABMQE01. The sequence goes on from JABMQE010000054.1 coordinate 3,597, forward strand.
TAACCATGCGGCGAGCGACGCCGCCAACGATGGTTGTGCGGCCGGTGCCGGGGTTACCGATTAGAAGGACGCCGCCTTTTTTTGTTTGGGCGTTTTTAAAAATCTGGGCAAGCTCGTCATCGCGACCGACGCAGGGAGTTAGGTAGCCATTTCTGGCCAAAAGAGTAAAGTCGCGGGCAAATCGATTAAGGATTGGAGTAGCGGTAGCAGTCATGGCGCGGTTCATGGAAGAAGTGGGCTTGAATCTGGAGAGGAAAGAAAATTTTTGACGAGTTTGGGAAAGCTCATTAGCGGTTTCGACCCAAAGAACAACATTTTTTAGTTCGTCTTTCTCGACATCTAAGGCATAAAGAACTTCTCTGGCAGGAGAGGATGAGTTATTGATGGCAATAAGCAAATCGAAGAGTTGAACCTGCGTTTTTGAGGCAGAATTTTTTCTTTTGGCTTGAGCGACTAGGTAGGCCTTGAAAAAAGTTTTCTTAAGGTTTAAGGAAAGGCGGGGAGGAATGATAGAATTTTTATCGCTAAAGAAATTAAGAAAAGCAGAATTGATTTTGGATTGGATGGCGGCTAGCGAAAGGCCAAGACGACCAAAAACAACAGCGGTTTTTTTGTGGGTAAGGGAAACTTGGAGCAAGTGGAGCGGCTCGACCTCGCGGTGTTTTAATTTTTTAGCAATCCGCCAGGCCTGGCTTATTAAATTTAGTGATTCGATAGAAAAGGCCAGGGAAATATCGACTGAATTTTTTTTAGGAAAGCTGGAAATCTCCTCCCAAGATGCGGGCGGGTTTTGGGATTTTTTGGAAATATTTTCGGGAAGAATAATCTGTTCGCGGGCACTTGGTTTTTTGTAAAAACGATAGTAAAAATAAAGGTCGACCCAAACAGAGAGCCAGAAGATAAAAAAACGAGTGTCTTTTATAGAGGTTAAGCCAAACCAGAGGGTGCCGGACTGAATTAACTCGAGTGTAAAAGTGATAAGAGAGAAAAGGCCCAAAAAAGAAAAAATACCCAAGAGAATAAAAAAGCTCACTTTTAAGAAACGGTTGATGCGGGACTGCCAAATTTCAGTTGAATTTATTTCTTTGGCCCAATAATAAAGAAGGCCATTGGACCAAAAATAAAGACCGTTGCCATCACAACGAGAACAGGAGCGAACCCCGGCTTTGCCGCGGCCAGAACAGGTGGGGCAAACAAAAGCTGGGGATTTTGGTTTTTGGGTTTCTTCCGACATGTTTTAATTTATGATAATTGTTGGAAAACCATATAGATAATGAGTAAGGGGAGGGCGAGCCATAAGAGGAAGACGACAAGAGAAAAGATGAACCAGAGAATAAAGCTAATAATTTTAACAATCAGAAAAATCAGCCGCATAAAAAAGCTGATGAGCCGACCCTGCCAAGAAATTTCGCCGAACATGGGATTAAACATGTTAAGCAGCCAGATTTTAAGACCGGTGATTTGGAGGCCGTAGCGAAGATGGCGAACGAAGCGTTGGCTGGCTTTTATTAGGCCATGGGAATACCACCAGAGCGGGAAGAGAAGGAAGTCGAGGAGAATGTCAACGGCAAGGTATTTGATTGTGAATATGAAAACGGACATGGTTTCACGACTCACGATTCACGTAACACGATTCAAGTGATACGAGTGTGTGAGGATCTTAGTTAATAAAAGTTCCAGCCAGAGGCTGGTCGGCCGTGAGGCCGAAATAATTTTTTTGTTCTTTCTTTATTTATTTTAGCATTTTTAAGATAAAAAGAAAAACGACGCCTCGGGGATTTCGAGACGCCGCCAAATAGTCTGTTCGCTGATTTCAAATAATCTGCAGTAGCTAACCTGATTCTACAGGCTGTCTAACAAATAAGCCTGGCTCTCTAGTAGATAGTCGTTCCATGAGAAACAGCACTATATAAAACGAAAGAACGAGCCATGGGGCAGAAAAGATGAGAGAGAATGTGAAATTTTTGAACGAGGAAGAAGGTCCGAAGCCACCCATTATTGTCTCTTGAGATATGGGGGTTAGGAAAATAAGGGGACGACTTAGCAACCATCTGATTGCCAGAGATAATCCTGGGACAAGGAGGATGCCCAAACAGACAAAGAATAGAAAATCCCAGAATCTTTCTTTGTTGGTGCGGGCGAGATAAAGCGATTCAGCAACGACGATGAAGGACAAACCAATGAAAGAATAATTTCCCCAAGTACCGGCATTGGCTAGGGCTAGAATAACATAGTAATACATCAAGGGGGGAACAACCATCATGATGAACCAGAAGTTATTGATGAGTGCGTAGAAAGGATGGGGATTGGTAGAGCTATTCCTTTTCCTTGCCATAATTACACCTCCTTGTTTTGTCTAGGCGCCTGCGGGTTCTACTTGGGGGGTGGTTTGGGGGGCGAGATTGTCGCCTACTATCATTTTTTCTTCGGTGATTTCGATAACTTGAGAAGGATCGATTATGAGCTCCTTTTGTTTAATTATGTTGGTTATGGGGTTGGAACTTTTGATATGGTATTTAGAAATTTTCCCTGTGTCATCATCTATTTGAAAATCAGAAATGTGACCAAGGTGCTGGCCGGACTCGGTGTAGACAGGGAGGCCGATTAGATTTTCGTTGAGAATCGCCATATAATATGGATTAAACGATTATCTTATATACCTAAGTGTCGTCTTTAATTTAAGTCATTAGTTTAAGGTCATTAGCAGTAAGTTTAGTCAAAGGTTATTAGTCGTTAGTAACTAACGACCAAGGACTAATGACTAGTCCTACCGCTAATGACCAAAAGCCAAAGACTTTAACCGTAGATGCTAAATGAATATATGATAGATGAATATATTTTTAAGCTGGTTTTTCGGTTGACTCTGCCTCTATAGGTTGAGGTGGATTGTTGTTATTTTCTTTATCTTTTTTTCTAAAAAAATACCACTGCTGGAGAATCATAAGGAGGGTGGTTAAAAACCAGTAGAGAGCGAGGCCGCCGGGAAGAGATCGGGCGATAACTACGGTAATGATGGGCATAATATACATCATTTGTTTGTTCATGGCGGCGGATAGGCCTTCGTCTTTGGCAACTTCTTTGTTTTCTATGGATTTTGGCGGTTTTTTAGTATTCATCATTCTGGCTTGGAAGAATTGGGCGATACCAGCCAGAACAGCAAGGTAGATGTTTGGCTTTGATAAATCCAGAAAGCCGAAAGCAATGGGATTTAGGGTGCCGGGGTTATGGATAAAAGAGTAGAGAAGGGCTAGGGAACCAGAAGCAAGGCCAGTGCGGAAAACACGATAGACAGCAATAAGAAAGGGGAGTTGGATAAGAAGAGGAATGCAGGAAGAAGCAGGATTAATCTTTTCTTTTTTATAAAGAGCCATCATCTCCCGGGAAAGCTGTTCTTTGTTGTCTTTATTTTTTTTCTTGATTTCCTCGAGTTTTGGCTGAATGTCGCGCATAGCTTTTTGGGCGCGGATGGACTGGATAGAAAAAGGGTATAAGATGAGCTTGATGATGATTGTTAAAAGAATAATAGCAAGACCAACATCATGGCCGGGGATGATGTTGTATAACCAGACGAGGAGGTTGAATAATGGCTGGTAGAGGACGATGTTGAAGAGTTGGATCATGTGTTTTAGTTTATTGCACTCCCCCTCGACGCGGCTCGGGGTCGCTTTTATTTATTTATTAATTTATTGGTTTATTATTTTAGAGGGTCGAAGCCGCCCTTGCTGAACGGGTGACAGCGGATGATGCGTTTTAGGCCTTTTAGGCCGCCTTTTATAAGGCCATATTTTTCGATTGCCTGGTAGGTGTATTCGGAACAAGTGGGATGGAATTTGCATTGGCCATGGGGCCGGAGAACACGAGTGAAGCCATGATCGAAGGAGAGGGTTTTTTGGTAAATTCGGATGAGAGCGAGAACTAAAATTTTGGGGAAATTTATAAAAGAAATCATTGTTACATTGTTACGTTGTTGAAGCATGGAACCCTTATCAATGACACAATAGATATGACCACGCAAGATAATGTCATTACCACTTTTACCCCCTCTTTAATTCTCCCCCTTGGTAAGGGGGAGATAACGGGTGGGTAGTATTAGAATGACTAAATTAATCTTAGTTTGCTTAAGCAGTTGGTGAGGCGGGATTCGATTTCTTGGTAGTTAAGGTTGATGACGGTTGGGCGGGTAATTACGAGGATATCGACATTACTTTTGATATTGGGAATGGCGAGATGGAGGGCTTCGCGGAGGCGGCGTTTGATTTTGTTTCTTTCTGTGGCTTTTTTGGAAATTTTATTGGAGACAACGATGCCGGCACGAGGATGGTCTAGGTTATTTTGGAGGACTTTGACGCCTAGTTCTTTTACGAAAAAACTTCGACCTTTTTTGAAGACAAGTTCAAAGTCCTTTTCTTTGGTAAGGCGGTGTTTACGTTGTAACATTGTTAAATTGTTATATTGCTAAATTGTTGAGGCCTGAAATCCTTGGCAGTGAGTGATAGATATTATTGCATAAGATATTATCTTACCACTTTAACCCCCCGCCTGCCAGCGCCTGATGCCGCA
>JABMQE010000055.1 GCA_013203415.1 Candidatus Falkowiibacteriota bacterium
GTATTCAACAGTTGGTAGGTGATGGTATCACCTACCACAACGAATGAGGCAAACAAGATGCAAGATGTTCGTAGTGGTGCGGGATACCATCCCGCACCAACTCCGGCGTATTCAACAGTTGGTAGGTGATGGTATCACCTACCACAACGAATGAGGCAAACAAGATGCAAGATGTTCGTAGTGGTGCGGGATACCATCCCGCACCAACTTCAACAGGAAAAAATGCCGATACAAACAATAAAGAGTAATTTAGAAGAAAGTCCGGTTTTATTCTCAACTTTTAAGATAATTAATAGTTTACCTGTTTTTTCGAGTAAAGAATATTTTGGTATTATTTTGGATAGCCTTAATTGGTATCGTCAAAATAGAGGAATAAAAATATATGCTTATACAATATTGATTAATCACCTTCATTTAGTATTAGAATTTTCAGACGACTGGGAAGGAGAAAAAGTAATTGCTGGTTTTAAAAAGTATACTGCCAAGAAGATTATAAATAGGTTAAAAGAAGATAAACGGTATGATATTTTAGAAGAAATGTGGCGAGAAGGATTTAAGATAAATAAAGAAGGCTCGAAAGTTTGGGAGGTTAATAGCTGGCCTGTCGCAATAACCAGTGATAAATTTTTTAATCAAAAAGTTGCTTATACTGATTATAATGCAAGCCATCACAAAGTAGTTAAGGATATTGAGACGTGGCCTTACACCAGTTTTCATAATCATTATTGCAGTCATCCTTGTTTGTTAAAGATAGACGCAATTTATTCTTAGACATTTATGAAAAAAGAATTAGTGAAAAAATATTTAGAAAAGGTTAGAAAGGATTATGATTTTGGAAGTGAGGCGTTTTCCAAGCGCTCGAAACTATGGCCAGATACGATTTTTTTGATTAAGGAAAATGTGGAGGACGGCGATAGGGTTTTAGATATAGGGTGCGGGGATGGAAGGTGGCTCGAGGCGCTGGCTGGCCAAGATATTAATTATGTAGGTATAGATAATAGTCGGGAGTTAATTAAGATTGCAAAGCAGAAACATAAATTATTGAATGTTAAGTTTTTGGATGGCGATGTTTTGGATTTGCCTTTTGAGGATGGTGGGTTTTCCGCCAAAGGCGGACCAGCCTCTGGCTGGGATAAAGTTTTGGGTATTGCGGTTTTGCATCATATCCCCAGCAAAGAGTTGCAGTTAAAAGCGTTAATGGAGATGCATCGGGTTTTAAGGCCGGGTGGGAAATTAATAATGACGAATTGGAATCTTGCTTGCGAAACTTGGAGTTTAAAAAATATTTTTAGTAAGAAAGAAAAAGGAATGGGACTTAAGGATTTACTGGTTCCTTGGGGGATAGTGGATAATAAGATAAAACGTTATTACTATGCTTTTAGTTTATCGGAATTAACTGGGTTGGTCAAAAGGGCGGGCTTTAAGGTCAACCAGAAATATTACACTTTCAAAGGAAAAAAATCAAGTTTTTGGAAGAGAGGGAATATGGTTGTGGTGGCAGAGAAGAAGTGATAAAATGAAAGTAGAAATTAAATTTTAATTATATTTTATGAAGGAATATGGTTTAGGGCCAGTAGAGAGGGGTTTAGAGCAAGGAAAAGGAGAGAAAGAACTGATTTTGGAGATCGCAGAAAAGGTAGGGAAATTTGCAAAAAGCCAGATTGGTTCAGAAGATTTTGAGAAAAAAATTAGAGAATTGAGAGATACGACAGTGGAGGAAAATCCAGATCAGGCATTACTTATTGATAGTTTGTTTGAAGTAAGGAGAGTGGCGCGGATTCATGAGACTTTGAATGAATATGAAAAAAAGAAATGGACAAGAGCAGAAAAGGAAATGATAAAGGATACAATTTTGGAACTGACTGAATGGAATTTTATGGCGACCGAGTTATTAAAGAATGCAGACGGGGATAAAGAATTTGCTAGTAGTTTTTGGAGGGCTTATTTTGATATTTATCTAACCTTTTCTCCCAGAACAAAAGAATCGATGGCGCATAAAAAGGGAATTGTTGGCCAGGTAGGCGTCTATAATCTACTTGAGGGTTGCGGCATAAAGACAAGTTTAGCTTCACCTAAAGATGATGCTTTTAATAAAGCGGATTTGGTTTGCCATTTACCATCGGAAGAAGTTCAAACACAAGTTAAACATACTAGTAGAGTAGATAGACCAATTATTGAGGCGACAGATGATATTATGATACCGCCGCACAGATTAAAGCAAGGTGAGAAAGAAGAGACATTTATTTCGGCCAAAGATATGGAAGAGATGATAGGACTTAAAGCTTCGTGTAAAGAGATAGCCAGGCGAACAGGCAGGGAAACTAGGGGTTTATATATTGCAATGCCAGTAGGGAGTATGGATGGGGACACGGGAGAAATAAAACCAGAGTTTTTAGAACAGCTAAAAGAAGAAATTGGAAATAAGTTACCCCAAGACAGGGAACACGCGACGATTGATGATTTGATGGAGAAGTGGGGCAAATAATTAATTAATACTGTATATGCCAAAATTAACCAAACAAGAACGACAAAAAGAAATTAAAGAGTTAAAGAAAGAATATTTTAGATTGATTGAAGAGAATACGCCAGAGGAAATAAGAAAGAATCCACTTTTTGATTTAAAAAAGAAAGGAGAGTTTGAGTTTAGGTTGACTGGTGAGTTGGTTAAGAAATTAAAACTTGAGGAATGGTTAAAAAATTATGAAAAAGAGGCTCGTGTTTCGACTGGCGGGATTAGAGGACCGCAGAATGTTCTTTTTCCTTGGGATACAAGATTTCCTTTAAACCAGATGGGGGTAGCATTGGCAACTTTGGGTAAGGCATTAGTTTTAAAAGATGATATAAAGAATCGCAAGATACATAAAGTGGTATCGAGCGAGGTTAGATATAATAGTCGGGAGTATGTTGAGATAATTTCGAGGATTGAGGCAGCGTGTGGGATACATGTTCACAGGCCTTTTCGTAATGATTTAAGTTCTATTTGGATGCTTTCTTTTTGGGTATTTTTAAATGGTTATGATGGAGGAGAATATGTGACATCAAGCCATGCGATAAGCAGTAAGATTGCGACTAAGGATATTGATGGGCAGGGGAGCCAGTTTTTGCCGGAAATGAGCTTAAGATTTATAGATAAAATAAAAGGAATTATAAAAGAGGCCAAGGAGAAAAAAGAAGGTTATGTAATTAAGTTTTCGGCAAGTGATGACTCTTTGATTTATGATGATTTTGATGGTGCTGATGAATATGTTAAATATTTGGAAAAATGCGTGGCCAAGGATGTGAATATTAATTTGATAAAGGAA
>JABMQE010000056.1 GCA_013203415.1 Candidatus Falkowiibacteriota bacterium
CCTTAGAGGCGAGTGGAGACCCTGAGCGAGCGGAGCGAGTCGAAGGGCTCTTTTCTTCTGGTTTCTTTTTTTTGCCAAATAATGCCATAAGATTTATTTATCAAATGTTTGTTCTATTTTCTTAGCTCCTCCAACACTCGTCAAAACGAACTCATTACCCAATATATCTAACACATTAACATCCTGCGCCCTGCCACAAGAAAGCCATTTAATATTTTTACATGCTCTTTGCGCCTTCTCATCCTTTTTTTCTAAAAGCAAAAGTACTTTCTTTGGTTTTATCTTCTTGGTTTTCTTGATATCATCCGTATCGTTTGTTTTCTTGTTTTCTTGTTTTTCCTGTCCCGAGCTTTGTCGAGGGATTGTTTTCTTAACAACCCCGCCACCAAGCACCTTACTTAAATTACCAATAAGCTTCGCCATCTCTCTCGTCTTCCCATCTTTGATACTAAATCCATCCAAAAGCACCAAGTTCCCATCCTTAACTCTATCCGACAAACACATCCTTATCGCCGTCCTTTTCATCTTCGTATTTATTTTTTTTGAAAAGTTTCTTTCTTTGGTCGGACCAAACGTCACTCCACCGCCAACCCACAAAGGTGAGCGAATGGAACCATGTCTGGCTCTACCAGTTCCTTTTTGACGCCAGGGCTTTCTGCCACCGCCACGAACCTCGCTTCTGTCTTTAGTGTGCGCCAAAACCTGCCTTTTATTTCCCATCATTGCTACTGCTACTTGATGCACCACCTCTTTTTTTATTTTAACACCAAAAACTTTATCGCTTAAATCTTGCGAACCTGTAACCGCTCCGTCTTGATTGTAAACCTTGACTTTTAGCATATAGCATGCTATTATTACAAATTATAATAATTTGACTCAAAATTTATCCTGTACACATTCCCTGTAAAGGAGGTGAGAAAGGTGCAAAAAACACCAAATATCGTCGTGGGAATCGCCCTAATCGTCGTAGGAGCGATTCTTGCCTTCCAAAGCATCGAAATGATGCAGGTTTGGTCTTGGCACCACCTTGTGATACAAATCATAGGTGGCGCTGTAACCTTCGGGGCGGGGTTAGTGAGAACATTCTGGCGAAACTCATAGCCCCTCGAAGCTGGAAGAGAACCATACGGCATCGCACGGACTTACGAGTCCCGCGGTGCCGTTCTTTTTTTCACTATGTTTCTACCCGACTTTAGTCGAGGGTTAAGCGACTTTAGTCGCTTACGCCGTTAGGCTAAAGCCTCACGACCCTCAGCTAAAGCTGGATAAAAATTTATTTTTTCTCGTCTTCCTTCTTTATCTCATCAACCTTGCCACTCCCACCTTCCTCGTCCTTGATTTCTTGATTTTTTGTTTTCTTGTTTTCTTGAACGTCGAGCTTCATTTCTCCCAAACCAACAATCCTAAGCAAAGAATTCCTCGCTCCAGGCACCGCTCCTTTTATATAAATCAAATTATTCTCTGGTTCTACTTTAGCAATTTCCAAATTAGTAACCGTCACCTGCCCCCCGCCCATTCGTCCAGGCATTCTTTTGCCTGGGAAAACTCTGGCTGGATCTGTTGCTCCGATTGAACCGGGCATTCTTAACTGGTCTTTATGCCCGTGGCTCGCCGGACTGCCATGAAATCCATGCCGTCTAACCACGCCCTGAAATCCCTTTCCCTTGGATACGCCTGTCACTTTCACCTTATCACCAATCTCAAAAACAGCAGTCGTAATTTTGTCCCCCTTTTTCAGTTCGGCCTTCTCGTCCTCTCTAAACTCTATTAAATACCGATAATTACCCAATTTCTTCAAATGCCCTGATTCTGGCTTATTTAATTTCTTCTTTTCCCCAAATCCAACCTGGAAAGCAATGTAACCATCCTTGTCCTTGTTTCTAACTTGAGTCACCTGGCATGGGCCTGCCTTAACCTTAGTTACTGGCACAACCGTCCCGTCATCCTTAAATATCTGACTCATTTCTAATTTTTTTCCTAAAATAAACTTCATAAATTATAGATGCAAAACTACGAAAGCACATGCGAAATGTGCGAAAATGCGAAAAGCGAATCCAGCTAAATTTCGCATTTTCGTAGTTTCGCATATTTCGCATTTTTCGTATCATGAATAAAAAAACTAGCCCAAAACCAGAACTAGTGTTGATTCTCCTCAACTTAGAGTTCACTTGGTTTTTATTGCTTATTTAAAAAATTAATTAATTCTCCAATAATTCTAATGCCCTTCAAGCTAACGTTTTTCCAAAAGGAATCTTATTAGCCCGAAAGCATAGAATCTGTTTCAAAAATTATTCGCAAATACAATTCGCAAATATCCGCATATAAATTCGTGTGATTCACCACAACCAAAGCCATCAACACCTTTCTAATATGCTACATTTTTATCTCAACATCAACTCCCGCCGGCAAATTTAAACTTGTTAACGAATCAACTGTCTTTGCGCTTGGCTCTATAATATCAATCAAACGCTTATGGGTTCTCATTTCGTACTGGTCTCTTGAATCCTTATGAACAAAAGAAGATTTATTAACCGTGTACTTGCTCTTCTCTGTTGGCAAAGGAACCGGACCAACAATCTTTGCTCCGCTCCGCTCCGCTGTCTCAATAATAATCTTTGCTGTCTGATCAATCACTTTATGATCAAAAGCCTTTACTCTGATTCTAATTCTGGGAACAGATGTTTCCAAAGAATTATTATCATTATCATTGTTCTCTTGTGGTTTCTTCTCGTCTGCCATTTAATTTTAAATATCAAATTAATTATAAACCATGAACACTGCCGAACAAATCAACATATATTTCATCTACTGTGTTTGGCATACCGGGTATTTTCATCCCACAACCATATTCGATTCCTACTTTATGCCCAAAAAAAGTCCTTCTCGATTCTTTAACCCCGCATCCCTCGCATCTAAAACCGCAACCGTCCAACACTCCTTCCCACCTGGATTCAAATTTTTTAGAAACAATCGATTTGGCATAATCCTTTGTTATCCACGGAGACCAAATCGCCATTCCCAAAACTATAAAAATCAAAATTAATAACTTTTTTACCATATCTATTTAACCTACGAAAGGACGGCCCCAAATAGGAGCCGTCCATTGTATATTTATTTTATAATCTTAGTTACTACGCCAGCACCAACTGTATGACCGCCTTCGCGAATAGCAAATTTACTTTGCTCTTCCAATGCAACTGGTCCAATCAATTTAACTTTAAGTTTAACAGTATCGCCTGGCATCACCATTTCTGTACCTTCTGGAAGCTCGACATCACCGGTTATATCTGTGGTTCTAATATAGAACTGTGGTTTGTATCCCTTAAAGAATGGGGTATGTCGTCCGCCTTCCTCTTTTGTTAGGATATAAACTTCGCATTCAAACTCGGTATGAGGAGTAATACTGCCCGGCTTGGCTAAAACTTGGCCTCTTTCAACATCTTCCTTTTTAGTGCCTCGAAGCAAAATGCCTGCATTATCACCAGCCTTGCCTTCATCCAATTGCTTGTTAAACATCTCGATACCAGTTACCACTGTTTTTTGGGTTTCTCTAAGACCAACAATTTCTATCTCTCCGTTAAGATTAACTATTCCTCTCTCAATCCTGCCAGTTACAACTGTACCCCGGCCCTCGATTGAGAAAATATCTTCAACCGGCATAAGGAAAGGTTTTTCAGTATCCCTAACCGGATCTGGAATATATTCGTCCAAGGCCTTCATAAGATCTAAAATTGGCTTTTGGGCTTCGGCGTCAGTTGGGTTTTCCATTGCCTTAAGAGCTGAACCGCGAATAATTGGTATTTCATCTCCAGGGAATTCATATTTCTTAAGCAAATCTTTTACCTCTTCCTCAACCAAGTCAATCAGCTCTGGATCGCTCACTTGGTCGACTTTGTTTAAGAAAACAATAATTGCCGGTACTCCAACCTGGCGAGCCAAAAGAATATGCTCGCGGGTTTGTGGCATCGGGCCATCAGCAGCACTTACCACTAAAATTGCGCCATCCATCTGAGCCGCGCCTGTAATCATATTTTTAATATAGTCCGCGTGTCCTGGACAATCCACATGAGCATAATGCCTTTTTTCTGTTTCATACTCGCAATGATGGGTTGCAATCGTAATACCACGCTCCTTTTCTTCTGGAGCGTTATCAATGTCTTCATACTTCTCTACCCTCGCTTTACCGCCAGTTGCGGCTAAAACTTGAGTAATCGCCGAAGTCAAAGTGGTTTTTCCATGGTCAACGTGACCAATTGTTCCCACATTCACGTGGGGTTTGCTTCTGTCAAATTGTTCTGCCATTTTTTTGTATTCTCCGTTGAGGTAGCCCCAGCACCAGAACTCGCTACGCTCGTTCGGTGCGGGGCAAACCTCCTCTAATCAAGGGGAGCCTGCCCTGAACCCGAGCGAACGAAGTGAGCGAGTGGTTTAGGGTTTTATCCAACTACCTACGAAATTTTACTTATTTATTAATTTACAAATTTATTGTTTTCTTGCTTTTTTGTTTTTTTGCTTTCTTAAACTTATATTAACAAACTTTTCTAAAAAACACAAGCAAAATCACCCTTCACTCAGTCTAAAAAGCTAATAAGCTACAAGCAGCTAAGAAGCTATTCAACCGGCTCCACATAAAACCTATCTTCTTCGAAGCGAGATTCCAAGCCTTGCGAGGAATCGAGCGAAGACCCTGAGCGAGTCGGACGAGCCGAAGGGTCGAAACGTGATTTTGGGGCATCTGCGTCTCTTCCCTTCCGCATATTTCTCATCTCTTTGTCGACGTCGTATTCGTCTTCTGGAGACCCTGAGCGAACGGAGTGAGTCGAAGGGTCAACATCATATTCATCATCGCCTGCCTCACCATCAAAAGGTCGAGGACCTAAAGCCGCGTCGAAAGGAGGTAATTCAACGTCCTTTTCCGTCTCGAACTGCGGAATTTCTACATCACCAGGAGGATCAAATTCATCATCATCGTCATCCTCATCATCGAGCTCAGACGGGTTATCATCAAACTCTGCTCGGTCATCTCCCTTCCAGCTATTATGTCTAGCCCACTCGTCAATCTCTGCTCGTTTATCAAACTCATCCCCTGCCCTGAGTCGTATCGAAGGGTCATCATCTCCTATCTCATAATCCCAGCCATCAACACCCGAAACATCCGAGTCCCGAGTTACGAGTTCCGAGTCCCGAAAATCAGGAATTTCTGGAATCTCTTCCTCCAATTGATTTAGCTTTTCTTGGTCGCTTTTCCATATTGCAATCTCGCGATTTATCTTATCCTGCATCTCGTCTTTTGTCAACCCTTGCACTCCAGATTTACCTAATATTAGCCCTTCATAATCCCTTAATCTCATCAAAACATAAGCCGGCCTCCCATTTTCCAAAACAACCGCCTTATCTCCTGTTCTTTCAATCAAATCAATAACATTTTGTAATTCACTCTCTTGTTGCATATTATTTCAAATTATAATACTTACTCCAAAAATCATCTTCGTTAATCTTAGCTAAATTCAAGACTCCTTTCAAGGTTCCTCTTGCGACTTCCTTATGGTTGGGCACTACCGTCATCCGCATACCAACAGAATCTGACTTCTGTAATTTAATATGACTACCTTTTTGAGAAACCACCTTAAACCCAAAACCCTGTTCTAAGACTTTAATAATCTCTCTTGCTGAGAGAATTCTAGACTTAGACATTTTTTAATTCCATAAAACTAAATAAAGTTCGTCCCCTGTCTTTTAGTTGCTTCCTTAACTCTTCGTCATCCTCAAAGTACAGCTCCAATGCCTCTATTAAATTTTTCTGGGCCTCCTCAATCGTTCTGCCTTGGGTGGTCACACCCGTTCTCATATCTGTAATTACGTACCAATCATCTTCCTGAACGATTGAAGCCACAAATTTATAATTCATTTTCTTGTTATAAACTATTTAAACTATAATTCTTCAAAAGCTTCTAACTCTAAATAATATTCATCTCTGCTAATTTTATATTCCTTCACCCTTAACGTTCCAACAACACGATATCTCTTCCCTTTTTCAAATGGATAACAAGAAATATCACATTCACCACCCCCACAACCAACCTCTTTACCATCATACAAATAGCCGAACAATCCCTGATTTTCAACAGCTTCATTACCAACAACAAGCAATACGTTCTCATCATCAATCTCTAATCCAACACCGCCCCCGCAGGAATTGCAACACTCGCAAGCCATCTGCGTGCATGCCACCTGGTATAAACCAGCTTTGCCGGAAACAACAATCTGCTTCCCAACTAATGACTCTCTATTATCCCAAACCTCTTTGGGGGTGTAACCAGTATCACCATCATTACCTAAAATACTACAACCACTAAACAAAACTAATAAAGATAAAACAATAATAACTTTTTTTATTTTTATTTTATTAGTGATTAAATACTATTCTTTCCTTTTTATCATTTTAAAAGCAGTTTTTACTATTTTTGAATGTAAAATTTTCCCTCTATGAAATGGGATAACAATTCTTAGACCCTTAACATTTTTATAAATCATATGACTGCCAGATTTACGCACCAACCTAAAATCCGCCTTCTCCACAACTTTTATTAATTCAGAAGCAGTCAATCTCGGTAATTTTCCATCCATAAAATTAATTTAAATGGAAATCCCTACTGTAGTCAAACTTACAGAGTCCGATTTCGAAGAACGCATCTCATCCTCTGTCATATCCTCCACATATAACTCAACCGCTTCCTTTATATTACTTAAGGCCTCTTGGTAAGTGTCACCCTGGCTCATACATCCATCCAATTGCGGGCAATACACAAAATACCCATCCTCGTCACGCTCAACTACAATTGGAAATTGATAATATTTTTTCATACAGTTAAATTATAGTTTCAAACCCCCTAAAAGTCAAATCACATATATCAAAACAGAAACACAACAAGTTACTATAAGTTACAATCAACAATTAACCCTTCTCTCCCCCAGTCCTCTCCTCAATAATCCCTGCTGCCACATTCTTCGGCACCTCGGCATAATTTCCAAACTCCATACTATAGCTAGCCCGTCCTTGGGTCATAGACCGTAAATCAGTTGCATAGCCAAACATTTCTGCCAAAGGCACATGAGCGCTAACCACTTTAACATTACCCCTATCATTCATCTCATCGATCTGGGCTCTTTTAGAATTTAAATTGCCAATCACATCACCCATATAATCTTCCGGCATTACCACATCAACTTTCATAACCGGCTCCAAAAGCACCATGCCTGCCCGCTCGGCTCCGCTTCTAATCGCCCGCGATCCTGCAATCTTAAACGCCGCTTCGCTCGAATCCACATCATGATAAGACCCGTCAAAAACCGTCACCTTAATATCAACCAAAGGATAGCCAGCCAAAACTCCATTGTCCATTGCTTCTTTAACACCCTTTTTTATTGCTGGAATATATTCCTTTGGAATCGACCCGCCCTTAACCTCGTCCACAAATTCGAACCCCTCTCCTCTTTCCACCGGCTCTAAACGCAGTAAACAATGGCCATACTGCCCCCTTCCACCGGATTGATGAATATATTTTCCTTCAACCTCTGCCTGCGCAGTAATGGTTTCTTTATAAGCTACCTGCGGTTTGCCTACGTTTGCTTCCACACTAAACTCCCGTTTCATCCTTTCTACCAAAACTTCTAAATGCAACTCACCCATGCCCGAAATTATGGTTTGCATTGTTTCTTCATCTGTTCTAATTTGAAAAGTTGGATCCTCTTCTGCCAACTTCTGCAAAGCAGTTCCCATTTTCTCTTGGTCTGCTTTTGTTTTTGGCTCAATCGCAATCGAAATAACAGGATCCGGAAACTCAATCGACTCCAAAACAATCGGATTCCCCGGGTCGCACAAGGTATGGCCAGTTGAAGTATTTTTAAGTCCAACCGCGCCCGCAATCTCGCCCGCAAACATTTCTTCTACATCCTCTCTGGAATTCGCATGCAACCTTAAAATCCTTCCGATTCTCTCCTTTTCTCCGCTGGATGTATTTAAAACATAAGAACCTGCTTTTAAGGTTCCCGAATAAATTCTAAAAAATGTTAAAGTGCCGACAAACGGGTCTGCCGCCACCTTAAACGCCAAAGCCGAAAATGGCTCGCTATCACTTGCTTTTCTTTGCATCTTCTCGTCCGGGTTTTTTGGATTAAATCCCTCTACTGCCGGAACATCAACTGGTGTTGGCAAATATTCGCAAACCGCATCCAGCACTGGTTGAACCCCGATGTTTTTTAAAGCGCTGCCTGCAAAAACCGGAAATATCTCGGTTGTAATCACTGCCTTGCGCAAAGCTCTTTTTAGTTCGTCTGGCGAAACTTCCTCGCCATTCAAATATTTTTCCATTGCCACTTCGTCATTTTCCACAATCTTTTCTATCATCTCTGCTCTGTATTTTTCAACCGTTTCTTTCATATCATCCGGAATTGGAATCTCGTTAATCTCCTCTCCATTAGCACCCTTAAACTCATGGGCTTTCTGCTCTATTAAATCAATAACACCCGAAAGTTCATTTTCCGCCCCAATCGGCAAACCAACAGCTACTGCCTTAGGGCTTAATCTATCGCGAATACTTTCCAAGCTCGCAAAAAAATCCGCTCCTAATTTATCCATTTTATTTATAAAACACATTCTTGGCACCTTGTATTTTTCTGCCTGATGCCAGACCGTCTCGCTCTGCGGCTCTACTCCAGCTTCACCGTCAAGCACAATCACAGCACCATCAAGAACTCTAAGCGACCTCTCGACTTCAGCCGTAAAGTCCACATGCCCCGGAGTATCAATAATATTAACTTGGCAATCTTGCCAAAAGCAGGTTGTCGCCGCCGAAGTAATCGTAATGCCCCTTTCCTTTTCCTGCTCCATCCAGTCCATATCAGCTTCGCCTTTATGCGTTTCCCCAATCTTATGTTTTTTCCAAGTATAAA
>JABMQE010000057.1 GCA_013203415.1 Candidatus Falkowiibacteriota bacterium
CCTGAAGGCGAGGATATATATCCTCGCCTTCAACATGTCAATTTAATTATCTCATCTTATCAAATATATAAATTTTCCGCAAGAAAAAGTCCCGAGCAACGCGCCCAGGACTTATACTTCTGCCCACTACAACACCTTCACCGCCCATAAGGGTGATGGGGACAATCTACGCGTCCTCGGCGACCACCAAGGCGGACTGCATCTCCTCTGCACCCCGTGCCGTACATTCGCTGGCCAGAAACTCAATCACCTGCCGAAGTGCCGAACAAAAATGAAGCCCTCGCCCCAACGCGCTGAGATCGTTCAAAGACGCCCCTCCAACACCAACCTCTTTGTCCCCGGACAGAAACCCCGAAAGGGTGTCCCCCCTGCACTTTATGCGGCGGCACAGTTCCACCATCTCACCTGGAACTTCCTCTTCTGCACCTTCGGACCTCCGTTTCTCAGTCGCCCTTAGGAAGTCCAAAAGCAGAAAAAGGCTGCTCCTATAAAGTGCAATATCCTCTCTCAACTCAGCAATCGCAGTCATCGCACTCTCCTTTCACTAAAGAACCAAAAATCCAATTTCTCCCCCCACGATATTCAATATATCATACAAAAATAAAACAGGCCTGTCAAGCCCGTCATTAAAACTTAAAACTTAAAACTTTCAACTTAGCCCTGCTTCCCAACCCTACTCCTTAAATACGCCTCAACAAATTCATCCAAACCCCCATCAAGAACAGCATCAACGTCCTGCACCTCAAAGTTCGTCCTATGATCCTTAACCATCTTATACGGATGCAAAACATAAGAGCGAATCTGATTGCCCCAAGCCGCCTCTTTAAACTCTCCCCGCAATTTCTGTTTTTCTTCTTCTTTCTCTGTATCCATATATTGCTGTAATCTTGATTTTAAAACTTTAAGAGCCGTCTCCTTATTCTGCGCCTGACTTCTCTCATTTTGACACGAAACCGTAATTTTTGTCGGCTCATGAACAATACGTACTGCCGAATATGTTGTATTCACTGATTGACCCCCATGCCCGCCAGACATAAAAGTATCAATCCTTATATCATCTGGCTTAATCTCAACACCAACATCATCTTCTAATTCTGGTAATACTTCCACCATAGCAAAAGAAGTATGTCTCATCTTTTCCGCATCAAAAGGCGAAATCCTAACCAACCGATGCACTCCGGCCTCGCTTTTTAGAAATCCATAAGCATGCTTGCCAATCACTTCAAAAACCACGCTCTTAATCCCTGCCTCCCCGCCCTCGGATTTATCTATTATCTTAGTTTTATATCCTTTCTTTTCTGCATACCGTAAAAACATTCTAAGAAGCATCTCGGCCCAATCCTGCGCATCATCCCCGCCTGCCCCCGCATGAATCGCCATCACCGCACTATTTTTATCATATTTACCATTTAGTAAAACAAAAAATTCGAATTCCTCGAATTTTTTTTGCATCTCGTTTAATTTTTTCTTTATCTCTTTCTCTAATCCAGAACCACCTGCCTCTTTTGCTAACTCTAACGTCTCATCAACCTCCCTATCCAAACCCTCCCATTCCTCGACTTCTGTCTGCAGATCGCTTAAACCCTGGCTCACTTGCCGCGCTTTCTCTTGATTTTTCCAAAAATCCGGCTTATTAACCCTAGTTTCTAATTTCTTGATTTCTTTTTTCTTCGTCCCCAAACCCAAAAGCCCTTGGGTTGTGGCTATCTTTTTTTGTAACTCCTCTAACCCCTTAATTAATTCTTGCATATAAAAAACAAATAGATGCATCGACGATGCATCGACGATGCATCTATCAAATTAATTTTTCAAACCTTATTATTTCTTGCCCCAGTACTTCTTCGCTGGCCCATAGCCAAAAACAACAATAATACCCCCAAGCAGCCAATAATCAAGTTCCCCTACCATGTCCCAGCCATACTTCTGCCGAATTAGTTTGGCAACCAGAACAATAAAGGCCATGGACGCAATCTTGATAAGCCCAATTTCCAAACCAGACCAACTCGTAACTTTTTTTAAATGATTCATAGCACCTCCTAATATAGCCTTAAAGCTATAAAGTTTACCTGCCAAAGCTTTAGCGCAGGCAGGCCATAAAGCTATAAAATTAAATATTAAAAATTAACAATCCTACTTTAACCCCTGCAGTTCCCTAAACTGATCCATAATACTACCCCCTCCACCCATAAGATCATTATATTGGTCCAGGTATGGCTTAAGCAAAGACGGCAAATAAATAATTGCCAAAATTAAAGGCACCACTACTAACAAAATCCTAACTATCCCCATAATCTGTCCGATTAATAAATGCTTTTTTACTTTTTTACAAATCTCGTAAACTTCTTCGGTTTTCCTTGTGTTATCCTGCAATAATTTTTCTAATTGTTCATTTGTAATAGGCATGGTTTTGTTTTATTAATTTATTGGTTTATTAATTTATTGCCTCGTCAACAATGTAACAATGTAACAATGTAACAATGAAACAATTATTCGTAGTCTAATTTCTAGTTTTCGTTAGAACCTGAGCTTGCCTGTCCTGAGCTTGTCGAAGTGGTCGAAGGTCTAGTTTCTAATATTACACTCGCTAAAACAATGTTTAATCTCCTGCTGTAATTTAACCAACTCATCTGTCGAATACAATTTACTATCCTTATACTTATTATCTAACATTTTTTCAGTTTTGACAATGGGCTGGATTACAAACTCCCTCACTCCCTCAATCTGCCTCGCCAAAACCCTCACATCATCCAAAGTTGCTAAATCCCTAACCACTGTTGTCGCAATCCGATAATCAATGCCCGATTCCATCAACAACTTAACACTTTCCCTAATCCTGTTCAAATCTTCATCCGTCATCTTAACACCAGTTGCTAATTGATAATTGATAATTGATAATTGAGTTTTGACATCCATAGAAACAAAGCTCACCAGCTCTTCCTCAACCAAATATTTTAACATCTCTGGATTCGTGCCATTAGTATATAAACCAACCTCAAACCCCGCATCTTTAATTTTTTTTATAAACTCTGGCAAATCCTTATGAATCGTCGGCTCCCCCCCCGTCACCACCACCGCATCAAGCTTTCCTCTCCGTAATTTAAGAAAATCAAAAAACTCACTTTCTCGGAGCGACCTGCCCTGAGCTCTGTCGAAGGGAGCGGAGACCCCCCGAAGCCTTGGCGAAGGGGGGCCAACCAGTTCCGGATTATAACAAAATCCACACCTAAAATTACACCCTTGCGTATAAACAATGGCCGAAACCTTCCCCGGATAATCCGTTAACGATGTCTTTTGTAATCCGCCAATAATCATACTGAACCAATGAACGTTCACCAACGCAAGACCCCGGCTCTCACCAGGGTCTAAATATTAACCTTTAACTCTATTAACAATTAACTATTAACTATCCCGACCGCCTGTCTTATATTCTTTCCGTGTCTCAAACTCTGCCCGTTTCCCTTTATTCCATTGCTGAACCGGCCGCAAATATCCAGAAACCCGTGAATAAACCTCGGCCTCTGCCCCGCACTGCGGACAATGAAAATGCTCTCCTACCAAATATCCGTGTTCGGGACAAACACTAAAAGTTGGCGTAATTGTATAATATGGCAGGTGATAATTCTCTGCAATTTTCTTAACTAAGTTCCTTGTTGCCGCTGGGTCTGGCAATTTCTCGCCAATATAACCATGAAATACTGTCCCGCCGGTGTACTTTGTCTGCAACCCGTCCTGCAAATCCAAGGCCTCGAAAATATCATCCGTCGAATCAACCGGCAAATGCGTCGAATTAGTATAAAACGGATCTGCCTTTCTTGTTCTTACTGCTTCCTCATTAGCTACAATAATTTCTGGGAAATTTTCTTTATCTAGCTTTGCAAAACGATAAGATGTGCCTTCCGCTGGCGTGGATTCCAAATTATACAAATCATTCGTCTCTATCTGGTAATCCATTAATTTCTCCCGCATATAATCCAAAACCTCGCCCGCAAAAACATTAGCTTCCTTATCGGTTAAACTCTTGCCCATAAAATTTATCATCGATTCGTTCATCACGTTTATCCCAATCGTATTAAAATGATTTTTCCA
>JABMQE010000058.1 GCA_013203415.1 Candidatus Falkowiibacteriota bacterium
TAGACCGCCAGATTGATGCCGTTGAAAAGGAGTTTATCCAAAAAGGTGGCTATACCGAAAATCTATTTAAAAAGCGCCTCCAAAATCGCCATAATAACTTTTAATTTTTAATTTATAAAACCCATGCTTGTCAAAAAAAAGTTCATCCCGTACTTTGCAATTATTCCCGCAATTATTGTCATTGCACTATTGTCATACTTTTTTAAAATCCCGTCTAACCAAACAGAAGCAACAGAAACTAAAGTACTTAAGGTCGAAGACGTAACTCTATTTACCGAAGCAAACCCCGATTTTAAGGCAGTCAATGATTATTCCAAAGAGCTTGGTTTTAATCAATTTGTCGAAGCCAAAGAAGTAACCAAAGCAGGCGTAAAATCTACCTATATAACTTACTCCGATGGAAGTAAAACAATTATGGCAGTTAAGGATAGTTCGGCCGAATATTCAATATCATATCTAACTAGTATTTCTTATGGTGGCGACCAGGTTCTTCTTTCTATATTTGATAAAAGCTCGAGCATAACCCTGGATTTAACAGAACTTAAACCACAAGAAACTTCCAAAAACAATACTGCTCCAAATAAAAAACAAAGCCACTCCAAAGCTTTTGGTCTTATTCCAGAAGCGTATGCAGTCTCTTTTGTTGGATACGAGGTGGGCGATGCAGATCCTCAATGTCTTATAAATCAGCTAAAAGATTCTTTAGAATGGGCCAAGCTTACCCTTGCTTGCCAGCAGTGTGTTAATGGCGATGATGATAAATGTCTTAAATGCCAACAGGATCTTGGAGAGCAGATGACCGATAATCTAAAAGATTCTATTCTTAACCTATGCGACATGGAAGCCGGCGGAACCGGAGCCGATGCTGGAACCGATGTTAGGATAACAGAGGTAAGATTTAATCCGGCTTACCCCAGGGCTTATCAATCATTTAATGTTGAATTTGATCTTAAAAATTATGGCAAATCCGCCAGTAGCAAATATTGGGTTGAGTATAAATTATACCGTAGTTCAGGAAGTTTTGTTCATTCCAGTCTTGGTTATTGGTATAACAGCTTAGGAAAGGGTTCTACCTATTCCGACTTTAAGACTCACGCCGGCACAGGAGAGGGAAACTACGACTTAATCCTTAATGTTGGT
The DNA here is from genome assembly GCA_013203415.1 of Candidatus Falkowiibacteriota bacterium. Lineage (GTDB taxonomy): Bacteria > Patescibacteriota > Patescibacteriia > UBA2591 > JABMQE01 > JABMQE01. The sequence goes on from JABMQE010000058.1 coordinate 1,141, forward strand.
TTTGTGGATGTGAAGTCTGATTTTCCATTTGAACGATATGGATATATCACAGATGTCTGGGACACCTTTACCAGACCCTTTACTTTATATGCTGAACCAGAACCCGAATCAGAGCCCGAACCAGAACCAGAACCCGAACCAGAACCCGAACCTCAAACAACAGAAGAACCCTCTGTCCCGGCAACAGCCCACATCGATCACATTTTACCAAGTCCGGCTATCGCTGGAGACACAATAAAATTTAGAGGTCATGGCGTATATCCAGATGGTAAATCGGATCGTTATAAATGGTATGTAAAAAAGCTTAATACTGTTTTGGCTAATTTAAGCACTGATTTCTGGGCCGAAGATATTACTATCGATACTTCTGTTGGATATTTAGGAAAACCCGAGGTCGGTTTAGTTGGAACTCATGAGATCTGCTTTTCAGTCTACGACTTAGCAAACAGCAGCTGGAGCGCGCGTGATTGTCAAAATTTTGAGATAAAAGAAAAACCTGTCTATAAACCAATCGCATATATAGACACTATTAACCCCAATCCGGCCACCGAAGGAGAAATAATAACACTTAACGGAAGTGGCGCAGATCCGGATGGTAATATAACCCGTTATAACTGGTTAGTAAGGCTGCCAAATAATACCATTATCAATCTGGGTCCTGGCTTCCTAACCGAAGATATTACTATTGATACCTCACTCGGGTATTTAGGAAAAGAATTTTTAGATATTGTGGGAACCCATCAAATCTGTTATAAGGTCTACGATGAAATTGGAGATGAATGGAGTGAAGAAACTTGCCATACCTTAACCATTATCGAAAAAGCCAATCAAAAACCAATAATCTATATCGATTCGATAACGCCAAATCCAGCTTCTGTTAATATAACAGAAGTCACTGTCAAAGGGCATGGAATTGATTATGACGGAACAATAGTAGAATGTAAAATAGATTTTGGGGACGGCGAAATTGTTACCACGCAAGCAGACACCTGCGAGGCAACTCATATTTATAGCGAAGCCGGTACCAAGGAGATACGCCTAACTGTTACCGACAATCAAGGCGCTTCAATCTATGTACTAGATCAGATAGCAGTGCAAGGCCTTTTTGCTCTTAGCGGGACAGTTATCTGGAACCCCGCCACAGTAAAAGAAGGGGAAGATTCAACCTATACTGTATCTATAACAAACGATGGTCAAGTTGATGTAGAAATTTCCCAGATACATGCCTTTTGGTACTGGGACCAGGGTGAGGGTTATCAACTTGCAGAAGAAGAGGACTATTATCCATCAGTACCCCCTCCATGGTTCTGGTTAACCGGGAGCATACCAGTCGGTGAAACAAAAGAGGTCTTTACCCATACTGGTCCAACCGAAGGAGTAGGGGGGTGGTATGTCAGTTTGTTTGCTTATACCGACCAAGGCAACACCTATATACTTAATACCGGCTATTTAACCATTGAGTAGCTAGGAGGGTTGAAATACTTGTTACGTAGCATGCTACGTAACAAGTAGGCATAGAGGCATCGTCGATGCCTCTACGATGCCTCTATTTAGTTTTAATAAAAATCTCAAACTATGCAATACTGCTATCTAAACGGAAAAATCATCCCTCTATCTAAAGCCGCATTAAGTCCAAAGGATTTAGGCATCCTTCGCGGCTATGGTGTTTTTGATTTCCTGCGCACTTATAATGGTAAGCCCTTTTTATTAAAAGAACACTTAGCTCGTTTTAAAAATTCTGCTAGAATTTTAAACCTAAAAATCCCCATTTCCCAAGAAAAACTCGAAGCTGTTATCAAAAAACTAATTAAGAAAAATAAATTCAAAGAATCCAACACAAGGATTGTTCTAACTGGTGGACCTGCCGAAGACGGTTTAACTTATAATCCTAAAAACACCACCCTTTATATATTAAATTGGCCGTATCATGCGCCGCCCCCATCCTTTTACACCAAGGGCGTAAAATTAATAACCCATGAATATCAACGCCAAACTCCGCGCGCCAAAGTTTTAAACTATGCTCCGGCCATCGCCCTGCAGGAAAAAAAGAAAAAAGCCAGCGCCGTAGAAACTCTTTATACGCAAGGAAGCGATCTTTTAGAGGCAGCCATGAGCAATTTTTTTATTTTTAAAAAAGACACTCTAATCACTCCGAAAGACAACATTCTTTTTGGCACCACTAGAAATTTTACTATCAAAATAGCTCGTGGCCATTTTAAAATAGAACAAAAAAGAGTTTTAAAAAAAGAACTAAATTTCGCCACCGAGGCCTTTATAACCTCAACCACAACAGACATCCTTCCAGTTGTAAGAATAGACAATAAAATTGTTGCCAGCGGAAAAGTAGGAAAAAACACAAAATTTTTGATGAGTTTATTTAAAGAATATGCCGAAAAAAATTAATTTTTGTTTTTAATTTGTGTTTTTTATATTTAATCTTTTATTTTGAAACGTGTCCACCTATACAACCACAGGCCTAGTCCTCTCCTCCCACGACTTTCTCGAAGCCGATAAAATCTTTTCTATCTATACCAATACCCATGGGAAAATAGAGGTAAGGGCCACCGGCGTCCGAAAAATAAAATCCAAACTCCGGGCTCATCTAGAGCCCTTTTCGATTACCCATCTTATGATTGCCCATGGCCGCCGCATCGATCGCCTTGCTAGCGCCATCAACCAAAAAAATTACAAAAAAATAAAACAAAACTATCAACTATTAACTATCAACTATCAACTATTAGAAATCACCGACCAACTCACAAAACACCACCATCCTGACAAACGCATCTTTGATATATTAGACGAAGTAATTAATTATTCTGAAAAACTCGTAGGTAAACAATGTAACAATGTAACAATGAAACAA
>JABMQE010000059.1 GCA_013203415.1 Candidatus Falkowiibacteriota bacterium
GCCCTGAGCTTGTCGAATGGGGGGAGAATTCCTGCCTGCCGGCAGGCAGGAAAGAGGGGGTAAAAAGTCAGAAAGCGTGGCAAGTTATTCAGTCGTGGAATAAAAAAGATCTCAGTTAAAAGTATCCGTCCCAAACCCCACCTTCCTTCCCTCCCCTTAAATTAAGGGGAGGATAACGAATTATAATATCGCATTTATAATTTTTAATAACAAATGTATGAAAAAACTTTCTCTTATTTTTCTGTTTATTTTTGCCCTCTCGCTTTCTGCTTGCGGGGCTGGAACTATAATCATAGATGATTCTTTGGATGATGATACTACAGTCGGGGATGATTTAGGTAATCAGGATAACCCAGACAACGATATTCCCAATGATACAGATACAGACGAAGATGGCCCGCCAGCCGATCTTGGCGATGGCGAGGAGGATGATGAAGATAGCCAGACAGCAAATCCAGAAACCGGAAATATCATCGTTGAATCTCCAACCCCAGACGAAACCGTTACCAGCCCTTTCGAAATCACTGGCCAAGCCAAAGTTTTCGAAGGCACTGTCTTAGTCCGCCTTCGCAATCAGGACGGCAAAATCGTTGTCCCGGTCCAAATAGTTAATGTCCATGCCGAAGAAGCCGGCGAATTTGGTTCCTTTAAGATTAAAATCAACTATCAATTCTATGCCACCAAAGAGGGGACTGTCGAGGTTTATAGCGAAGATGCCAGAGACGGCTCCGAAATAAATATGGTGGAAGTGCCGGTTAAGTTCGAGTGATATTTTAATATAAATAATATTACATAAGAACGTCCTGAGTACTGCGGGGCGTTCTTTTTGTTTAGATACCCTTGACAAATTTTTATTCCATGCTATCATAAATTTAGCACTCTCCCTTGACGAGTGCCAGCCACTATGCTTTACTATAATTAAGCACATAACCTCAGCGTTCAGCGTCGCTCAGCGTTTCAATCAGCGTTAGTCAGCTTCTATTAATAAAAAAATGAACAAACGCCAAGAAAAACTCCTAAAGTCCATTATTGATGAATATGTCAAAACCGCCCAACCTGTAGGGTCTAATTTGCTTGTTGCTAAATATCTAAAAAATGTTTCCTCGGCAACAGTTAGAAACGAAATGGCAGAACTAGAAAAACAAGGTCTAATAACCCATCCGCACACATCAGCCGGCCGCATCCCAACAGAAAAAGGTTATAAATATTATTTAGATAACTTCCTAAAAGATTCAGCTCTAAAAGAGGTCGGCCAACTCAAACAAACAAAAGAGCCAAAACAAGTCGCCAAAGAATTAGCCGAAATATCTGGCTTAGCAGTCATCATCAGCTTTACAAAAGAAGATGTTTACTACACCGGCATCTCAAACGTTTTCTCCCAGCCCGAGTTTCATGAGTACAACTTGGCTTACAACTTCACCTCGGTAATAGATCATTTAGACGAAGTTGTCTCTCAAATTTACGATACCATAACAGAAACCGTAGAAGTAAGAATAGGAGAAGAAAATCCATTCGGAGCCGACTGCGGTCTTATCATAACAAAAAATAATAACAAACTCATAGCCCTAATCGGTCCTATCCGCATGGACTACCAGAAAAATATTAATTTAATCAAATACGCTAAAACATTAATTTAATCCAAACCTCCTAATTTGTAATGCGTGGTTCCTCACCCGTTATCTCCCCCTTACCAAGGCCAGCCCTGAGCTTGTCGAATGGGGGGAGAATTAAAGAGGGGGTTAGAAAGAAAAAACATGATTAACAAAGAATTTTTCCAAAAACTTTTGTCAAATTACATTGCCAAAAGCTCAAAACGCCACCAGATTATAAAAGATTCATCCGATGCCTTGCGCTTAAGCAAACAGGCAATTTTTGCCATGCAAAGGGATGATTTAGAAAATGCTTCTAATTTAATTATAGATGTCGAAAAAATCTTAGGTGGCATAAAAGAATATTTTGAGGAAGACGATTCACTCCGCTCTCAAGGCGCATATAGGGCCGCTTTAGAAGAATATGTCGAGGCGAAATTATTTCATAATGTTTTAATGGGCAAAGATATAGACGCCTTAGAAAACGAAGAATTAACTTATGAAACCTATTTGTCAGCCATTTGCGACGTCACCGGTGAATTAGTTAGAAAAGCTGTAACCCAAGCAACAAAGCACGAGTTTGAAAACGTAGAAAAATATCGTAAAGCAACCGAAGAAATAATCGCCGAACTGCTCAATTTCAACCTTTCCGGCGGCCAGCTTCGTTCTAAATATGATGATGCCAAACGCAACCTGCGTCGTTTAGAAGATATAATGTATGATGTCAAAGTCAAACGTAGTTAATAGAGTTAATAAGGTTAATAAAGTTAATAAAAGCCCCGCATGCGGGGCGCAATAAACTAATAAATCAATAAATTAATCCATGAAAGATAAAAAAAATCGAGAAAGCATGGACGAGTTGAAAAAACAATGCCAAGAGTATCTCAACGGCTGGAAACGCGCCAAGGCAGATTTAGTAAACTACAAAAAAGAAGTAGAAAAAAACCAATCCGATTTTCGCGACTTTGTAGCAGCTGATATTCTCTTAGAACTTTTACCAATCCACGACCACTTTAAAAAAGCGCTTACTCACGTTCCAAAAAAAGAGAATCAAGAATGGCTAACCGGCATCACTCACATAAAATCTCAATTAGACAAGTTTCTGCAAGACAGGGGAGTCAGCGAAATAAAAACCCAAGGCGAAAAACTAAATCCCGAACTTCACGAAGCCATTGGCCAGCGTCAAGATAAAAAAGCAGAGCCAGGCGTCATTATAGAAGAATGCTCTACTGGCTACGTGTTGAATGGCAAAGTGATAATGCCGGCAAAGGTGATTGTTGCGGAATAAGTTTTAAGTTTTAATTTTTAAGTTTTATTCAAGTTTTATTTACCTAAGTCCTAAGTTTGAATCATCAAGTTCGTCATTAAAACTTAAATCAATAAAACTTAGAAATTAAATAATAATTAAAACTTAAAACTTAAAACTTATCACCAGTTTATCACATTTCCCCAGAAACATCAAATAAAAAAAGACCTATTCAGGTCAACCCTAATTACTAATTACTAATTACTAGTTTCCAATTACTAATCACTATTCACTAATCACTCTTCTTAACGGGCCAATCAACAACAATCAATCCCCGCCCCCGTTTCTTAACAATCACCTTCTGCTTCTCCCGCCATTTAAGCTCCCTCAAAATCTCAATCGGAATAGTTAAACCCAAACTATGGTTCCCCATAGAACTAATTTTCCTAATGTTCTTGTTTTTTAGTTTTCGTCTAGCCATAAATTCTAAGATATACGTATTTAAATACGTATTTAAATACGTATATCTTTATAC
>JABMQE010000009.1 GCA_013203415.1 Candidatus Falkowiibacteriota bacterium
AAATAAAAACGCTCAAAGAAATAAAAACGCTAAAAAACAAACGCGTCCTGCTTCGCTGTGATTTTAACGTCCCTTTGCGTGTTAGCAGAAGAGCTAATGCCAAGCCCAAAGTCATGGACCCGGCTAAAATAGAATCTGCTCTCCCCACAATCCAACTATTACAAAAACAAGGTGCTATTATAATCATAACTAGCCATCTTGGCCGGCCAAATAGTCACATTAATGGTAGGGGCGGATTGCCATCCGCCCAAGTCAAAAAAGAATTAAGCTTATTCCCAATTGCCGACTACCTAAGCAAAAGATTGCGAGAAGAAATTATTTTTGTTGATAATGCCTTGGACGTAAGCTTTGCTAAACATTCAAAAAATCTCAAGCCCGGTCAAATCGTGCTTTTGGAAAATATCCGTTTTCATCCTGGCGAGGAAAAAAATTCACCAACCTTCTCCAAAAAACTCGCTTCATTAGCCGATATCTATATCAACGAGGCCTTTGGCGTTGACCACCGCGACCACGCCTCGCTCACTGGTATTACCAAGTTTCTCCCTTCTTATGCCGGCCTTAATTTAGAGCACGAGGCCAGTGTCTTAGGTGATGTTCTAAAAAAACCAGACCATCCGGCTCTTGCCATTATCGGCGGTTCCAAGATTCCTACCAAACTGCAGGTTGTCGAAAATCTGGCCCGAAAATTCAATCTCGTCGTTGTTGGCGGGGCGGTGGCTAACAATTTTCTTAAAGCTATCGGCTACGAGGTAGGCAAATCAGTTGTTGATAAAAAATATCTAAAACAAGCCCTTAAACTTCTAAATCATAAAACTTTAGGTAAAAAAATTATTATCCCCTATGATGTCCGTGTCGCTACCGGCATAGAATCGCCAAGAAAATCTACTTGGCGCCAGATAGACCAAGTTAAAAAAGACGAATATATTCTTGATGTCGGCCCGCGTACTGCCCGTCTTTATTCAAAGCTTGCCCATCATGCCAAATTAGTTGTCTGGAGCGGACCCTTAGGCCTTTACGAAAACAAGCATTTTAACCGTGGCACTTACCGCCTCGCCCGTGCGCTTGCCCGCTCCCGCGCCACCTCGATCGTAGGCGGCGGAGAAACAATCAACGTCCTTAAACGTCTCCGTCTTATCCGCAAGGTTGATTTTGTCTCCACCGGCGGCGGCGCCATGCTCGAATTTTTGGCTGGCAACGAACTGCCAGGATTAGAAATTTTAAGTAAAAAATAATCACCTCATCCCAAGATGAAAGCGAGGATATACATCCTCGCTTCAACAGGAAGATAATAATTTATCTAATGAAGGCGAGATTCGCTAATCTCGCCCAAAAGGAAAATATCATATGCATGAAGATCTAAAAAACAATCCAACCCATCATAAAGTTTTTGGTGTACTTAAGGCCGTCCTAATGCTCGTTTTGATAATCCTGCTTATAGGCCTCACCCGCAATCAATTCAAAAGCCATGCCTATATCGGCCGCACCAACGACTCCACCCATCAAATCACCATCTCGGCCGAAGGCAAGGTTACTGCTATCCCAGACATCGCCACTTTTAATATCGGCATCATCACCGAAAACAAAGATGTTGCTATTGCCCAAAAAGAAAACACCGAAAAAATGAATGCTATTATCGAGGAGCTAAAAAAATTAGATGTTGATAAAGAAGATATCAAAACCACTGTCTATAACATTTATCCTCGCTATAACTATAACCAAGGCCGCCAAACCTTGCGCGGCTACGAGGTTAACCAATCCGTCCAAGTTAAAATCCGCGACTTAGATAAAGTAGGGGAGACAATAGGTAAAGCAGGGGACTTAGGCGCCAACAATGTCTCTGGCTTAAACTTTACTATCGACGAGCCCGAAACCCTCCGCCAGCAAGCCCGCGAACAGGCCTTAAAAAAAGCCAAAGAAAAAGCCGAATCTCTGGCCAAAGTTGCTGGCGTTAAACTCGGCAAACTAGTCACCTTTTCGGAAAGCGGTTCGCCCAGTGCGTACCCTCTCTACGGCCTGGATTTTGCCGAATCAGATTCCGTTGGCAGGGGCGGTGGTTCGCCCGAAATCGAATCCGGTTCCCTTGATATCACCGTCACCGTCTCTGTCAGCTACGAAGTTTTGTAGTAAAATTATATAATAATTATTAAATCAAGCTCGCATGAAGTTTAATAAAAATAAAAACGCCTTCACCCTTATCGAACTCTTAGTCGTTATCGCAATCATCGCGCTTTTGTCAGTGATAACTTTTGCTGTTCTAAACTCTTCCCGCGAAAGAGCCAGAGCCGCCAGAATTATTTCCGACATAAAAAACATAGAGACCGCCATGCATCTTTATATGGATAGTAATAATTATAATATCTGGCCTCGTCAAGGAAACAGGGCTGATACTTGTATAACTCCTGCAACCTGTTTTTGTGCTGTTCCTGCAACCTGTGCTTGCGGCGCTAATCCAGACTGCGCTAAAATGACTGATGATTATTTCGCAGATTTAGTAACTTTAGGTTATCTGGCAGAACTCCCAACCCCTGGATTAACAGCCCCAGCAGCTTATTCCTATCTTAATGCTGGAGATCTATATCCAAATGATGGTACTGGACCTTTTCGTGGAGTAAATATACTTGTGAGACATATCGATGAAGCCACCAATGAATATGCCACCTATCTCACTCGTTTAGATGAATTGGTTGATGGGGGAGACGGTCGTCTAATTGGCAAAATTCGGGGCAACGGCATTAATGCTATTTACTATAACATTGCCACCCACGAATTAGTTTACTAAAAAAACAAAATGTTCCATTCCGCAAAAAAACATCACAACTAAAACGCATAAACTTATGAAAAAAAACCACGCCCCTGCCATGAACCCGAGCGTAGCGAGTGGTTCAGGGTTCACCCTTATCGAACTTTTAGTGGTTATCTCCATAATCGCTCTTTTGTCTGTTCTTACTTTCGCTGTTTTCCAGTCGGCTCGCGAAAAAGCCAGAGCCGCCCAAATTATTTCCGACATAAAAAATATAGAGACCGCCATGCATCTTTATATG
>JABMQE010000060.1 GCA_013203415.1 Candidatus Falkowiibacteriota bacterium
GACTGTAAATCTGCTGGCTTTATGCCTACGCTGGTTCAAGTCCAGCCCGGCCCACCATTCGACTCGTCGCCCTAAAGGGCTCCTCGCTCATGGTCTGCGACCAGATTGTTTATCGCATTTAACTTAGGATAATTGATAGAGTCGAATGGTGCCTTGAGTGACGAGCGAAGCGAGGAATCGAAAGGCTTTAAATCATTATCATTAAATTTATGTCTCAAGACAGTCTTATAAAATTAGAATGCACTAAATGCAAACGTGTTAATTATAATTCCAGGAAGAATAAGAAGAATACCAAGGAGAGGTTGGAGATGAAGAAATATTGTAAGTGGTGCAGAGCGCATACTTTGCATAAGGAAACAAAATAACCTTAACCCCAAGTTTTTTATTAAGGATTGTTCTTAAAAAAAGTTTATGGTATAATAATTATATAACTAATATATCATGTTTGATATGAAAAGAAATAAAGAAGAGTATCAAAGAGCTATTGAGTTAAGACAGAAAGGTTATACTTTAAGGGAAATAAGTGAGTTGTTGCGGATATCTAAAAGCACAGCTTCTCTTTGGTGTCGAAAAACGATATTGTCTGATGGGGCTAAAAGAATAATTAAGTTAAAGTCAGAACAGGGAACAGCAAGAGGGTTAAGAACGGTGCAAAAAAATCGAGAGAAACTTAGAAACGAAATATCATCCAAAGTTGAAAAGAAGCTTAATAATGCTTTTTTTAATGACAGTATATATGAATTACTATGCAGTTTAATATATATTTGCGAAGGGGCAACCGATGTTAATAGTGGAGCGACATTTATTAATTCAGATCCCGGATTGATCCAGCTTTATTTGTTTTTGCTTAGGAAATCATTTAAACTGGATGAAAAGAAATTTAGAGTTTGCGTTCACCTCCACACTTATCACGAAAAGGCCAAACAGATTAAATATTGGTCCAAAATTACTAAAATTCCCCTTGAACAATTTATGAAGCCTCATCAAAAAAGAAGTACTGGGAAGAGAACAAAAGAGGGATATCAGGGTTGTATTTCAATTAGATATTATGATTATAGAGTCGCTATAGAATTGAGGTCTATGTATCTAGTATTTTTAAAAAAGACAGGGGCGCGTAGCTTAATTGGCTAAAGCATCGGTTTCCAAAACCGAGGACTGGGGGTTCGATTCCCTCCGCGCCTGCCAGCCCGCTCTGTACGACCATAAAATTTTTTTGTTTTGATGGTTTTTTAATTTATGCTATAATAGTGATACTAATTAATTATTAAAATTAGATTATGAAAAATTATCTAAAATCATTGCAAGAGCCGATAAGAAAAGCCCATTTTTTTGTAGTGGGCGTTACTTTGGCGGGCCTTAACCTAGGGCTTTTGGCGGCTTTTTTAATTTTGTTTGTTTTTTTCGGCGAGGTTCAATATTTGGTTTTGGAGGAGATGAGCTATCCCTACTTAACAGCCATAGTGTCTGCAGTTTTTGTTGTTATTTCGGTTAAGCTTTGGATTGATTATGGGGTTTTGCTTAGGGAAAGGTTTAGGGATTTAGGAAAAGGGGAAAAATTAAAGAAAGTTTTAATTGTGGATTTAATCGGTATTTTGCCTTTGTTAGCTTTGGTTTTATTAAAGAATGCAGTTGACGGGCTTAAATACTTGGCTAATCCGAGTTCGGTAACAAGCGGAAATGTGGCGAATAGTTTGATATTATTAGTGGCTTTAATAATCCAGATAGTTTTGGTGGAAGTGGTGGCGTTGCGTGGCGGGAGCAAAGACGTTAGGGAGGGAGACGGAGAAAGTGAGAAGTAATTAAGAGAGATAAATAATTTAATTCATGAGTAAACTAAAAATAAGAACTTATCCAGACCCGATACTTAAGAAAAAGGCCAAGGAGATAGATAAAGTTGACGATGAGACAGGGGATTTAGTTACAGAGATGAAGAGGTTGATGCGCGAGGGCGATGGAGTAGGGCTGGCAGGACCGCAGGCAGGGGTAAGCAAGCGGATTTTTATAATTGATGCGTCTGATGGCAAGGGTGTTAGGGTTTTTATTAACCCTAAAATTTGTAAGAAAAAAGGGAAGCAGGTGGGTGAGGAAGGGTGTTTAAGTTTGCCGGGACTGGAGGTGGAAATAAAAAGAGCGAAAAGTTTGGAGTGTGAGTTTTTGGATAATAAAGGAAAAGAGCAAAAGCTTAAGGTAAGTGACCTTTTAGCCACAATAATACAGCATGAGATCGACCATTTGGACGGGAAATTGCTTGTTGATAAAGTGGGGTGGTTTAAGAGATACAAGCTATTAAAAGAGTATGAAGGACTAAAAAAGAGCAAGGAGGGAGAACAAAATGTTTTAGAAAAAATGATTGGATGATTATATGAAGATTAAAAAGGGAATTTATTTGCATTATAAAGGCAAGCGGTATGAAGTTTTAGGTACGGTTTTTCATAGTGAGACCGTGGAGGAGTTAGTTTTGTATAAACCTTTGTATCCATTTTCGTCTTTGCCTAAAGAGAAACAGCAGGAATTGGAAGGGAAGGGATATAAGGGCGAGGGTGCTGGTTTGTGGGTGCGGCCGATTGATATTTTTTTAGAGGAGATTGAAGTTGATGGCAAGAAAGTGCCAAGGTTTAAGTATGCTGGGGAGTAATTATATTATTATTTCATTATTATTAATGGGCGACCCCGCCGAAGGCGAGGGAGCCCAGTATCCTTATCTTGTCATTGCAATGACAGCAGGTATAGCGTGGGCGCTCAGTCACTTCGTCGAGCTGAGCTCGACTTCGTTCCTTCGCGCCCACTATTTTGGCTTATTATGAAAAAAGTATTATTGATAATTTTTTCTGGGTTATTGCTTCTTGGTGGTTGTGGTGGGCAGGAATCTGTTTTGGATGGGGATAATTCAGAAATAGAGGAGAGAGATAGTATGCCAGAGATTACGAGTCAGTTAAAAATAAGCAGTCCAACTTTTGAACATGAAGGGGCGATCCCAAGCAAGTATACTTGCGATGGGGATAATGTGAGTTTGCCGCTTACTTTTAGTGAAGTGCCGGAGGGGACGAAGAGTTTGGTGTTAATTAGCGATGACCCAGATGCGCCTAACGGGGATTGGGTGCATTGGCTGGTTTGGAATATTAAGCCTCAAATAACAGAGATTGCAGAAAACAGCGTGCCAGAGAAGGCAGTTGAAGGGAAAACAAGTTTTGGAAGCACTGGGTATGGAGGGCCATGCCCGCCAAGCGGAAAACATCGGTATTTTTTTAAGTTTTATGCTTTGGATGCAATTTTAGATTTGGGGCCGAGTGCGGGTAAGGGGGAGTTGCTCGAGGCAATGGATGGACATGTTGTTGGGGAAGCGGAGCTTGTAGGGACGTATGAAAGAAACTAGACCTTCGACCACTTCGACAAGCTCAGGTTCTAACGAAAATCAGAAATTAGAAATTAGTTTTTATAATTGATAATTAATAATTTTATGAAGTGGGTAGGGATTAGTGGGAGTTGGAGAAAAATAAATGATAAAGTTAAGGAAGATGTGCGAGGTGTGGTTCGAAAGATTATTTCTCGCGGTGATGGGATTGTGGCTGGAGGGGCTTTGAATGTGGATTTTATTGCTACTGACGAGGCGTTGAAACTTGATTCTACTGCGAAGAAGATTAAAATTTTTTTGCCAGTGACTTTGGAGTTATATGCAGTACATTATAGAAAGAGAGCAAAAGAAGGGGTGATAACTTTGAGACAGGCAGAGGACTTAGCGGCTCAACTGGAACAA
>JABMQE010000061.1 GCA_013203415.1 Candidatus Falkowiibacteriota bacterium
ACAAGCTCAGGGCTGGCCTTAGTAAGGGGGAGATAACTTTTTTTGGGAGTCATTATTTTACTTTCTTTTCGCTTTTTCCCAGACAACTAGGAGCGGGCTAGCAAGGAAGATTGAGCTATATGTTCCGATGATGGCGCCGCAGATTAGGGCTAGTATAAATTGTTTTATAGAGGCGCCGCCAAAGAGGTAGATGGAAAATAAAACTAAGAGAGTGGTGATAGATGTGTTTAACGAACGGGTGACGCTTTCGTTAACGCTGCGGTTAACAGTATCTTCGAAATCAAAGCCCTGGTATCTAAATAAGTTTTCGCGGACGCGGTCGAAGACAACGATGGTGTCGTTAACAGAATAACCGAGGACAGTAAGAAGGGCGGTGACGAATAAGACATCAACTTCGTAACCAAAGAAATGGCCAAGAGCGGCAAAAATACCGGCAATAATTAGAACATCATGAACCAAAGCGACAATGGCTGTTAAACCATATTTCCAAGAAGCGACTGGTTTGGAAACTTTTCTAAAAACTATGGCAATGTAAATAATTATACAAATCACTACCAAAATCATTGCGGTAGTGGTTTTCTTTTTTAATTCCTGGCCGACTACTGGGCCGATGGCGGTAAATTTGTGCTCGGTTAATGTGGGAGGCGTAGGAGATGTTGGAGTCGCGGGAGTCGTTGTCTCATTTATCTCAGTATCCTCGCTTTCTGATTTTGGGACAAGTTCTTCCAATTTTACTAGAATTTGTTGATGAGTTTCTTCTGCAATATCTTTCATTCTTAAAATTATACCCCGCTCCCCTGTTGGCTGGACTTTAATATCACCTATTTCTAAATCAGTTAACGACTCTTTGATTTGAGTTATGGTGGGTCTTTCTTTGGTGAATTCTACTTCCATTAGAGTACCGCCGGTAAAATCAATAGCTGGTTTTAGTCCCCAAATTAGTAACGACAAAATACTGGCTATTACTAATATCCCTGATATGATGAAATATATTTTACGGTTTTGAATTATTTTTAACATAGTTTGTAATTTATTCTTCTGTTTTCTTAACTCCCCAAAGCCATCCTGCTTTTTGGTGAGCGAATAATTTTAAAAATGTTTTGGTGATTACGATGGCCGAGAACATGGAAATTAAGATACCGATGCCGAGAGTTAAACCAAAGCCGCGGACCATAGAAGAGCCGAACCAATAAAGAATGGCGCAGGTTATGAGGGTTGAAATGTTGCCGTCGCGAATCGAAGTCCAAGCACGCTTAAAGCCCTCGGGTATGGCCAAATCCATTGGCTTGCCAGCCCGAAGCTCTTCGCGCAGACGCTCGAAGATAAGAACATTGGCATCCACGGCCATGCCGATAGAAAGGATAAAACCGGCAACGCCAGCAAGGGTAAGAGTAACAGGCATAAGTTTAAACACGGCAAGAACGATTAACCCATAAATTGCCAGAGCGATAACTGCTAATAGGCCGGGGAGGCGATAGTAAAAAATCATAAAGAGGGCAACCAGAATAATGCCGATAAGTCCGGCTAAGAAACTTCTTTCGACAGAGATGCGGCCAAGAGTAGGACCGACGTTTTGCTGGCTTATTAAATTTATGGGCACTGGCAGGGCGCCAGCATTAAGGCGCATAACCAAATCCTTTGCTTCTTTGATTGTAAAATTGCCGCTTATCTGGGCTTTGCCTCCAGAAATTTTTTCTCTAACTGTTGGGGCCGAAACCACAAAACCATCCAAAAAGATGCCAACCCGATTGCCAACATTTTTTTCGGTGATTTTTGCAAATAACTCCTTGCCCTCGGCATTAAACACTAAAGAAACTTCGGGAGCACCGGTGTTGGTTTCGAACTGGACAAAGGCCTGCTCGAGCTCTTTTCCGGTAAGGCCGGTATATTTCCATTGGTCTTCTGGTTTTAGATAATCGGTAGAAGATTTGGTTGTTACTAAAATGTGGCTGGCTTTAATTTCTTTCTGACCTTCGATTTTCTGTTCTACCTGGCCTTCTATTTCTAATACTGCGCCGTCACTTATACGTTCATCAACTTTTTTAATAATGTGATAGCCGAACTGCGTTTTTATTAAGCGCGGAATGATTTGGCCTTTTTTGATACTTTCGTCAAAAACAGCTTCTTCGAATTCTTTTACCATAGCTCCACTAGCAAACCAGCCAAGCTCGCCGCCGGCATCTTTAGAGCCCGGGTCTTCTGATTTTTCTTTGGCGATACTCACGAATGCGGAGGGATCGGCAAGAACTTGGTTTAGGATAGCTTGAGCTCTTTTTTCGACTTCGATATTATAATCATCAACTTCTTTTTGCTGGGCCGGGTTTAATTCGATTTGGGAGTTTGGGTCGAAAGTTTTGAACTCCAAAAGCGGGGTCTCCCCTATCATAGAAATTGCTTCGTTGGTGTCGGTAACGCCAGGAAGCTCGATAATAACGCGCCAATCAGCACCGATTTTTGAGGTTTGGACAAGGGGTTCGGAAACACCTAAGGCATTAACACGGCGTTCGATTACATCACGGACGCCTTGGAGGGCGCTTCCTTGGTCTTCGGATGGAATATCGGCGACATTTGCCCGATATTCCAAATGGGTTCCTCCTTGAAGGTCTAGGCCAAGATGGACTTTTATTTCTTTTTTCTCACCGTTGATTGTTGGTTCTGGACCGCCTGGCCAATCCACAAGGCCGGCTAAAATAGCTAAAATTAGGATAAAAAAAATAGAGATCCAGATTTTGCCTCTTGGTCCTAGGTTAAGAGAATAAGCGCGTTGTGGGTTGTTTTGTGGCATTTTTTATTCTTTATGAAGGCGAGACGCCGGCGTCTCGCCTTCAGGTGATATAAATATATCATATTTTTTTTGATAATTCAAGCAGGGTCTACAAAATTGTTGAATTTGGGGTTTTGGCTTTGCCATGGGTAATCTTCGGTTTTTTTGACGAGTTTGTGTTGTTCGGGGTTATAAGTTGTATAATCGTAATGAAATTGGAAATCGTGGTCGCCTCTAATAACATGGTCGTGGAATGAGCCGTGCCATTTGAAGGATGGGAATTTGTGAGTGGGGGTGTGTTTCTGGATGAATTTTTGTTTGAGGATTTTGAGTTTGTCGTCATGTTCACGGAATATTTCCATAAAACGTTCATCCCTTTCCCCCTGAAGGCGAGATTCTATCTCTCCGTCCTGAAGGCGAGGATGGCCATCCTCGCCTTCAGGGGAGGTGATATCTTTATTTTTTATAATTAAATTTACATCTCTTGAAAAATGTCTTTTGATTGCGTGCATTACATCCGAGATATTATATTTCCCACCCGGAAACAATAACAAATGCACATGGGTTGGTAATATTGAAAATGCATACAACTCGAATTCTTTTAATTTTTTACATAAACGCAGATTCTCCACAAACAATTCGCAAAGAATGTCCTCCTTAAAAAACAAATACCGATCGGCGGTATTGGTGGTGATAAAATATGTATTGGTTCCATCGTAAAAACGTTTTTGGGAATTGCGGTGGCGATGCACGGGTTTGTTTTTTATTAACTTATTATTTAATGGATTGCACCCCAGTAAACTTAAGGAAATCTAAACCTTGGCCTTCTCTACCTTTTTCAAATTTAAATTCGGATTTATAGATGAATTTTTTTCTATATTTATTTCTGAACTTCATTTTGAAAATGTATAATTCATTGTTTTCTAATCTGTCTTTTCTAAATTTATAGTAGACCCCGAACCCCCTAGAATTAATCCTTTGAGGTATTTCTAGTGATTTTGACTTTTTAAACACCTTTCTAAATATACCATGTTTAGGATACAAATAGACTTTTTCACATATTAATTCGGCTTTTAATTTATTTTTAATTTCGATTGAGAAATAATCTTTATTTCTAAAAATTGCAAAGAAGTTGTCACCTATTTCTAAATCTATATTTTCTGTCGCTTTTTCATCTCTGAGAAAACGTTTCCAAAAATTTACCAGCAGATAGGGGAGCCCAAAAATCGTTATAATTGAAAAAACACCTCCGATTAGAATACCAAATCCTGGATTATCATTGAGATACTCTATTATTATATTTAACATCTGACTTTAGATTTTAGACTTTTGACTCGTTTTATGCTCCACAACACCCCGCACCAGTCGCTTCGCTCCGGTGCAGGGCAAGTTTCTTATATTTTTTTCCGCTTCCACCCCGCACCAGAACAAGTTCGGTGCGGGGCTCCGCTCTATTTTACTGAAATTTATTATTATGCGCCGCAACAATGTTTATATTTTATTGGCGTTCCATCAGGTTTAGTCGCTCCGCACGGACATGGATCGTTGCGGCCGACTTTTTTGCCGGCGGCGTCTTTTGGTTTGGGTTGTACTTTGTCGACGTTTTCCTCGCGACCACCTCCCTCTTCTGTAGGCGAGACGCCGGCGTCTCGCCTTCCGGTTTTTGACATGGTTTTGTTAGCACCGGAAAGGCGGATGTTGCGAGGCTTTTCGTTTGCCATGTCGGCGCCAAGGCCAACTTTATAGATGCTATAAACTACTTGCTTACGGATGGCAAGCAATAGTTCTTGAAACAAGTGAAAGGATTCTTTTTTGTATTCTACTAAGGGGTCGCGCTGGCCATAGCCGCGAAGGCCAATGCCGGTTTTTAAGTAATCTAAGGTTCCTATATGTTCTAGCCATAAGGTATCGATGGAACGGAGATAGATGGATTTTTCAACCTGAGACATGGCATGACCTTGTAGGCGAGACGCCGGCGTCTCGCCTTCCGTGGTGGGGAAGGATGAATTGATTTTTTCTTCGAGCTCATCGTATTTTTGATGCGCGAGTTCTGTGAAGTGAGTGATGAGTTCCGGGGCTGACTTACCCGCCTGCGCTGAAGCTCCGGCGGATAAAAGTTCTTCTGCTTTGTTTTTATCCTCGTCTGATAATGGAAAAATAGTTTTTAGGGTTTCTAAGATTTCTTTGATACCACTGCCGCCTTGAGACATATTAAAATTGACGACGTCTTCTATCTCCTCATCAATTAAATCTAGGATTTTGGATTTGAGGGTATTGACGTTTTCCTCGGGGCGAGGATTAATATCCTCGCCTTCAATAGTGGAGGTGAGCTCGAGGATTTCATTGCGCTTACGGTATATTGTCTCACGCTGTTTGTTTATAACATCATCATATTCTAACAAATGTTTTCTAATATCAAAATTATTGCCTTCGACTTTGCTTTGAGCGGATTCTATGGCTTTGGCAACCATTTTATTTTCGATCGGCATATCATCTGGTATGCCCATTTTTTCCATCATAAATTTAACGCGGTTGGATCCAAAGATGCGCATAATATCATCTTCCATAGAAACATAAAATTGGGAAGAACCGATATCTCCCTGACGGCCGGCTCGGCCTCGAAGCTGGTTATCAATCCGGCGGGCATCATGACGCTCGGTGCCGACTATGTGGAGGCCGCCTAAGTCCAAAACTTCTTTTCGGGCTTCTTCGTTTTTGGGACTGCCACCCAAGACGATGTCTACGCCGCGGCCAGCCATATTTGTAGCCAAAGTGACGCCACTCTTGCGACCGGCTTGGGCAATAATAGAGCCCTCTTTTTGATGGTTTTTGGCATTTAGCATTTCGTGAGGCACGCCTTCGCGCTCTAGCATTTCGGAAAGGACCTCGTTTTTTTCGATGGAAACCGTGCCGATTAAAACTGGCTGGCCCTTTGCATGGCGCTCTTTAACATCGGCAACTACGGCTTTGAATTTGCCTTGTTCGTTTTTATAAACTTTATCGGTTGCATCCTCGCGGATTAGAGGT
The DNA here is from genome assembly GCA_013203415.1 of Candidatus Falkowiibacteriota bacterium. GTDB lineage: Bacteria > Patescibacteriota > Patescibacteriia > UBA2591 > JABMQE01 > JABMQE01. The sequence continues at coordinate 5,792 of JABMQE010000061.1, forward strand.
TTGTTTGTCGGTAAAACAGTAACATCAAGATTATAAACTTTATGAAACTCTTCGGCGCTGGTTTCGGCAGTACCTGTCATGCCGGAAAGTTTTTTATACATTCTAAAATAATTTTGGAAGGTGACTGTGGCTAAAGTTATGCTTTCACGCTGAACTTTGGCGCCTTCTTTTGCTTCTATTGCCTGATGAAGGCCTTCGGAATATCTGCGGCCGGGCATCATGCGGCCGGTGAACTCGTCGACTATAATAACTTCTCCTTCTTTTACAACATAATCCTTATCCTTTTTAAAAAGAGTTTCGGCTCTAAGCGCCTGCTCTAAGTGATGAACCATTTTTATTCCGCCCTCGGTATAAATATTTCCCATGACCAAGGATTTTTCTACTTTGGCAATGCCAACTTCGGTTAAATTGGCGGCTCTTTGTTTTTCTTCGATATTATAATCTCCCTGTCCTGAGCCTGTCGAAGGATCGTTTTCTTTGAGCGTCTTAACAAGCCCAGCAAATTTATTATACATGTCGGCTGATTCTTCGGCTGGGCCGGAAATGATAAGCGGAGTGCGGGCTTCGTCTATTAAAATTGAGTCGACTTCATCGACAATGGCATAATTAAAATCCCGTTGGGCTTTATCTTTTATATTATGGACTAGGTTATCACGAAGATAATCAAAGCCGAATTCGTTGTTTGTGCCGTAGGTGATGTCTGCCCCGTAAGCTTCGGCACGAGTGCAGGGACGTAAAAATTCTTCGACAACTTCGAAACTGCCTTTTTCACCCACCTTCGCCCCTCGACTGCTGCTCGGGGCTTCGGCGGGCGTTCCGTCTCGTTGTTTGTCGAGCTCGTCTGATTCTTTTTTATATTCTGTGTCATAAACAAAAGCGGCATCATGTTGAATGCTTGAGATAGAAAGTCCTAAGGCATCATAAATCTGTCCCATCCAGACGGTGTCTCTTTTTGCTAAGTAATCGTTGACAGTGACAAGATGGGCGCCAGCACCAGAGAGAGCGTTTAAGTACATTGGGAGAGTTGAAGTTAGGGTTTTGCCTTCACCGGTTCTCATCTCGGCAATCTCGCCGCGATGCAAAACTATCCCGCCTAAAAGCTGGACATCAAAATGCCTCTGGCCTAATGTTCTTTTACTAGCTTCTCTAACACAAGCAAAGGCCTCAGGTAAGATATTATCAATGGTCTCGCCTTTTGTTAGGCGAGATTTGAACTCAGTAGTTTTTGCCTTAAGCTCTGTGTTATTTAATTTTTCCATTTCCGGCTCTAAAGCATTAATTTTATCTACCAAGGGTTGGAGAGTGCTTAAATGCTTTTTGTTCTGGTCGCCGAAAAACTTGGAGAGAATTGACATGTTGTTATTCTACTATATATTACCGTATAAATCAAGTTTGTATTTGGCTAATGTTAGACAAGGATTACATTGACTTTTTGAGTTTGTTGTGGTAAGATGCATTAATCCTTGATTAGCAGAAATCCCTAAACTCCAACGGAGGGTATCTGACATGAGCGGAGATGTTAATGTTAACATGGCGGCATTGGCTGCCCTTGTCGGCGAGGAGGCGTTGTGCTATATTCGCAGTTTTACAATCTCCTTTCAGGGCGTGGCCAAGGCAGGAATCTTTGATAAGGTTCTTGCACAAGTCCGAGAGAACAAATGTTTTTCCGAGACCCAAGAGCCCCTGATTGCTCTTCTGGTTATTGCTTTTTTGGATGACCCCGAGAAGTTTGAGGAGGCCGTAGAAACGGGAAGGAGAAGGAGCGAGCGATGAAAGAGGACTGGGAACTGTTAACGGAGATGAAGGACTGTATCGGCCGGCTTGGAGAGACGGACTTGGAAGTTGTCCGCACCTTTCGAGCCGGCAAGGGGGCACAGGCAAGCCACGCAACCGAGATTGCGAGATGCCTTACTCCCGAGCATGGAAAATGCAAAGCCGATGATATGGCTTTGCTGATTCATGTGCGGGTGGAGCGCTCCGAGGTGTTTAGGCAAGGGATGAAGGAGGCGGCCTGCTTGATTAGAATGTATAGCGAGCAGTACTCCCGCCTGGCTGAACTTGGCGACGGAGGCGAGGCGTTAGCTTTCCTTTCTTGTCTAAGCCCGGACGATGTCCCCTCGTGGCAAGTAGTATACCATCGTGCACGAGGGGCCAGGCATTCCATCACGACGAGTGACTCGATTGCAGACCTGGCCCTTCTTATGAAGGACCGGCCTGCTGACTTCGAGAGAGTGAAGGCCGAGGCCGTTCACCAAGAGAAAGCGAGGTGATGAGGAATGAAGAAAAGAGATGAGTGGTGGGGCAGGCAAAACATAGCCTCCAACTACGAGCTAGTGGCCGCACTGGCTGGCGAGGAGGGTGTACGATATGTACTCCAGTTTGACCTCATGTATCCTGGAGTCATTTCAGAAAATCCACCCTTCGGGCTCCAAGATCGAATAGCTCTTGATTGGGCTCGTATACCAAGGGTGGCATCTGCGATTAGGTCGTTGGTCCTCACTCGCAAAACTCTCGCAGACGAATTCTGGACTGTTACCTCCCGCTGGGAAGTGCGGCACCCAGAAGCGGCGTAGTTCGGTAAGGACCAGGCGTTGACCATCGTGGTCAGCGTCTGGTCCTGTTTTTATTTTTGTAAAGATAGGGGCCTCGTAGGGGCCCCGACGGGGCCCCTAAAAAAATTTCAAGGACACAAGAAACAAGATACCCGCCCGACTTCGCCCGCCTGCCATGCCTTGCGGCAAGCAATGGCGGGCAGGCCTTCGAGCGAACTCGATGGCGGGCGGGCAAAT
>JABMQE010000062.1 GCA_013203415.1 Candidatus Falkowiibacteriota bacterium
AACATAAAATACACAAATTAAAAACTAAAAATTTTTTATATTTTATATGTGTTTTTTATTTTTTATTTTTAATATTTATTTTTTTGAGCGCTTCTTACTCATTGAATAGTATGTCAGATCCCACCGCCTGCTCCACAATCTTTCTTAAATCCCTCATCCCTGCACCAGTAGCACCCTTGGAAGAGGGAACAGCAATAACAGCCGGCAACGCCTCACCTCGCACCTCATCCAATTTATTCTCCAGCTTCGGCATCCAATCTTCTGTTATAAATAATATCCCATAATCACCAGAATAAACCTCATCAATCGCTTTTTCTGCCTCTTCCTGCGTATAAACACCAAAAGGCGTCAGGCCTACTGCCTTCAATCCTAGGATGGAATCTGTTGTTCCTAATATTGCTATTTTCATAATTCAACGAATCAGCACGAATCTTTTCACTAATCACACGAATCACTAATCCGTTATCTAGGATTCGTGATTAGTGAAATTCGTGAAAAGATTAGTGAAGATTAGTGCTTAATATATTTCTCTCACCCTCTCCTTAATCTCCTCTCCACTCACTTCATTCAACTTCCCTGTCATTATAAGACGAATATTCTTCGTCGTATTTTCCTTAGCATAATGATACGCCAAAACCAGCTCTGGTCCATAGGTGATATACTTTGCTTTTTTGATATAATTTAATTCCAAGTTCTCAAGGTCTCTTTCCAACCGCCACAAGTCCGGATGTTTAATATAATCCTCAATATATTTTTCTTGGCTAGGCGGAAAATATTCTTTTAAAAATTCTATAAACTTCTCATTATCAGTCCCGTATTGCAGAACTAACTCATCCGCAGGAATTCGTCCACCATCTATTAAATTAATCTTTAAATAATCATTATCTTTTCCCATCCGCTTAATTCTCAAAAGTGTCCTTAAATTCACAATATCAATCTGCCATTTAATATAATCAGCAATAAACTGGTTTTTTAATTTCTTGGCAATTTTTTTTAATTCCTCAAAATATCTGGTATCACTAACCCTATCAATAAAACTTGGTCTTGGATTTTTTTTAATTTCTTTTTTCAACTCATTAACAACCTCAACTAAAGCAGGGGACACCGCAACTTCTTCGGCATTCTCAAGAATTAATTTAGAGAGCTCCTCAAATTTCTCATTTCCCAAAGGCGAGGCCTTATCCTTCATATCCTGCTTCCCGTATTTAATCTTAAATAACAACTTAATATTATGAAAATCATATTTAAGATAAAGCAATCTTAAAAGATTTGGCTCCAAAGCAAGCGTTCCCAAAAATTTCTTCGTTTGCACTAAATCACTATCCAAGGCCTTGCCATACTCTTCCATCCGAACATCGGTCAGATTATCCGCAATATCAGTATCCGAAAGAACCTTAAAAGCCGCGCCCGCATCAGGCGCATCTGCCATGCGCTCAATCTCATTAGCGTCTAATAGACGCTTCTCAAGCACTCTAATTTTTCCGGCGGCAAATGGATAGGACATATAAGTATTCGTAGTTGGTGGGTGATGGTATCACCCACCATAACGGACATTGCCATTTGAAAAGTCCGTAGTGGTGCGGGATACCATCCCGCACCAACTTTTTTTACTATTCTAAGCTAATTTTACCAAAAACCTTGACTTTTTTATAAACTTATGATATTATAATATACACAATGAAATCACTCTACACGAGATTAAGCCGCGACCTAACACCAGAAGAAGGGAGTCAAAGATGGACAAAAGCGCTAAGTTTCCTAAGTTTCTGTTCGGTATGCTCATTTTCTCAGCCCTACTAGCTATCGCAGGTGTATGGCTAGGAGGAACTGTCATGATCTTAATGGTAGTTTTCGGTTTCATTGGGGCAATCAGTTTCTGCTGGGCAGGGGTTCGCAAGATTAACCGAGGAGTGGATGAAGTGCTATCCAAGTCTTATCAGGAACTATAATCCCTCAAACAGGAGGAAATTCGCGCATCAGGCACCTGGACTTCGGTTCAGGTGTCTTCTCTTTATTTCAAATAATGCAAAGAGCTCGTTAAATAAAAATTAAATCATTAAAAATTCAATAAAAACTAAAAATTAAAAATTAGGAGCGTGTTTACTCAAATAATACTTTGGCAACTTCTACCCCCGTCTCATCCTTAACCTGCTCCACCAAAGATTCCAAAGTATTATCAATCCTCAAACTTGGCGATTCTAACACAAAACCACCCTTACTCTTAACCGTTTGGGTGGCTATTTTATAATCTTTATTGGGCTTGTCCCGTCCCGAACCTGGGCGGGATTTTTTAACAATAATCTCGGTCTCACCTCGCTTACCCTCTGCTAAAACAATCTCCCCATCGCTAACCTGCGGCATTCTCTCTACCGCTTGTTCAATAACCTGTTGATACGCTCCCTCACCAGAAGCCAATTTATCAAGCGCCATATCATAAACCTTCTCGATCACTTCCTGCTTCTTTTGCAAACTTAAAGTTTTAAGCTCGGCCTCTTTCTTAAACCTTGCCTGCTTAACCTTTTTTTCCATCTCCATCTTAAAACTAGCTAGTATTTTTTCACTAGCTTTTTTTGTCGCGTCATTCAGCTTCTTTTTTAGCTCATCAATTTCTTTCCCCGCCTCTTTCTTTATTCCCTCTGCTTCTTTTTC
>JABMQE010000063.1 GCA_013203415.1 Candidatus Falkowiibacteriota bacterium
CCTCGACAAAGCTCGGGACAGGGAAAACAAAAAATCAAATGGTCAATGGTCAATGGTCAATTGTCAACTGTTAAACACCGCCGAAGAGTGGAATGTCGGTAAGCTCCTTGCCCGGTATCCCGAAGTTATAATGGAATCCGCAAACGAACACAACCCCTCAAAACTAGCAACTCACCTTATAGACCTTGCCCAATCCTTTAATACCTTCTATCATAAACATAAAGTTCTAGGCGCCAAAAATAAAGATTTAGAAAATGCCCGCCTAGCTCTTATTTCTAAAGTAGCCCAAACTCTAAAATATGGCTTAAACCTTCTTGGTATTGATGTAGTCGATCGTATGTAACGTTCACAGGGAGTGGAAGCTTATTTGGTTGCGTTTTGGCAGGGGTTGGCGGTTTGGTGGTACTTAGTGTAGATATCACTAAGTACCTAAGTTAAACCCTAATGAGAGTCGTGCAGGTTGGTTATGCAACGTGGGGCCCTAAATAAGGGTGTTTGCAGAGCCAAACCTCTTGTCCTGTTCAGTTTTAGGTGCACCTAAACTGATTTGTAGCACGGCGCTAAAAACAGGCCCCAAAGTGCAATACAAGCCCTTCACTCTGAAGGGCCCTGTGTGCGGACTAGATACTCGGTTCCATGTGTAGCCAAGTATCTAGCGGGTAGGCTTCTGCTCCTCTCTCTTTCTCTTCCCAACGTAACTGCAAAGGAGGTACTTATGCTCAATAATCTGGTGCAACAAAGAAGTGTAGTCATTATGGGAAGTACCAAGCCCGACGACCCAAAGACGAGCGTACTAAAGGCGTTCGAGCGCGGTATGCCCATAGATGGCCTAACTGGCGACCCTCGCTCTCTCATCGACAAGCAGTTTGGAGGCGATGAGGAAGCGTTTCTAGAGGCGGTTAGAGCTCTTGTTTAGAGAAACCTAATCGCCCGGGCAAGGAGGGCGATATGCTGGGAAAGGAAATAACCTTTGACCAAGCCAAATCTCTTTCTGGCAAAACCGTCCGCTTGCTGGATCCCAAGGATTCCGGCGAGCCAAGAACAATCGAAGTCATACGGGTTTTGCCAGCAGGCGGAATCTCCGATGCGCGTTTTCGCTTGGAAACCTTATGGAGGATCAAGGTTTCCGTCTGGCCGGATACGCACGTCGACATCATCGCGTAGAAAAAAGGGCAACCATAAAATCTCATCTATGGCTGCCCTTTACTCTTTCTAAAAAATCTGATATCTTTAATTACTACCCAGCCAGTCGCAGGTAGCTCCAAAACCCAAAACTCGGGAGGGCTTAAACAATGGCTATGCCTCTGATCGTCGTCCCGCACGAGAAGGAAGATCTGCTCGTTCTCTCCTGCGCTGTTAGAATAACGTCCATCGAGCTAAGCAACCGCTACGAAGACACCAGGAGTGGCGAACCCCTGATGGTGCTTGATCTGGTTTTCCCAAAAAAGGATGTTCCGATAATCTTGGCCATCATCGACGAGCTGGCAAAGGATGATTTTGCGCCCGACGTCTTTTACAACGATGGGGCGCTTAGCATCTACTTCGGAATTCTGTTCCTTATCTACGAACCTTCCATAAGTTTCATCACAGAAAACTTCCTCTGGACAGATCTGGACTCATACCTCGATTCCATAAGGCAGGGCAAGACCATCTTTCATCTTGCCTACGAGAGGAACTTCACTTTGGGTGAAAGGCAGGGCGCCCGCTCCATGCTTGAGCTCTACGAGCAGAGAGGCGGCTTCTGCCTTTGTATTTCCTGGCGGGACAGCGAAGGCCTGCATACCGAACGCGCTCTTTGGTTTAAGTCCTTAACCAAGGGCTGCATCTCTCCGGCAAGGGAAGATGAAGAAGGAGAAGAGGAAGGGGAGTAAGGCCCCAAGCCCAAGACATTAACCAAGCACTGGCTCATCAGTTTAGCAAAGAGCCGCAGCACTTGGTGTGCCCTTCATCGATCTCTGATGCGGGGCTTTTTCTTTTCTGTCTTTTTTGTGATATAATAATTATAACTATTAGTGTCCATATAAAATAACTAATAGCAGTCCTAATTATTAATCCCATGCTTATGGACGTATCAATTTTCCTAGCCAAAGTGCTGGGCCTTTACCTGGTCATCGTCTCGATTGCGATTTTGGCCAATCGAAAAATTTTACCAAAAGTCGCTAAGATGTATATGCATCACGAGCCCATTTTATTTACCGAGGGCGCCTTTGCCCTTATTATTGGTCTGCTTATGGTTGTTAGCCATAACATCTGGACCAGCGACTGGCGCGTGATTATCACCATCCTCGCTTGGTTAACTTTGCTAAAAGGAGTCGGCCGCCTCTTAGCACCCGAGTCCCTTGCTAAATGGGCTGCCAAGAACTACAAGTACTTTACCCCAGCCGGCTTTATCATCGGAATAGTCCTTGGTGTCTACCTTCTAAAAATCGGCTTCACCAGCTAAAAAATCGCCTCCAATTCAAGGACGTCCCAAAAGGGCGTCCTTTTGATTTAATTTTTAATTTTTTCTTGACAAAATCCTAAAACCTGCTATGCTACAAACATGAACAAATCAATATTTTTAATTCAAACTCATCACAACACCTCTTCTCTTTCGAGAAAGAGCTGTGTTGTTACTGATTTATAATCCGTGGCCATCCGTGTCTATTTATAAACATAGCCCTTTCTCGCAAGAGAAGGGGCTTTTTAATTTTCTTGGCAAATGTCCAAGCAAAAATTAGAAAGCTGTCACTCCTTTTATAGGAGATAAGCGGATGAAAAACCTGGACTTAGGCTTGCCTAATGGCAGCCTAAAAAAACCCACCTTTGGCCATATGTCAAAAGCTGGCATGGAGGTTATCGAGAATCCCCGTAGTTTTAGAGCCGAAATTCATGGCATCGAATTGTTTGATAAAGTCAATTTGATGCGGCCCATGGATATTCCAGAGGCCTTGGCTCGGGGCATTATCGATTGCGGCATCTGCGGACTTGATTGGGTAGTTGAGTATCAGCTGGGCTTAGAAAAGCTTGGCATCCAAGCTCCCCCAATCATCAAACTTGCCGAGTTTAATTACAGCCGAAAGAGCCGTCAACCGGTCAAAGTCGTAATGTTCGGCCGAGAAGACAGCCCTCCAATCGGGCCAATGGAAGATGCCCGCCGCATTAGCTCGGAATATCCAAACATCACCGAGCAAAAGTATCCCTACGAGAGCATCCATTTTTCGCATGGCACTACCGAAGCCAAGGTGGTTAGCGGCCTGTTCGACTACGGGGTTTGCGTGACCGAGACCGGCAGCACCATAGAGGCGAATGGCCTTAAGATTGTGGACACGCTTCTGGTTTCGCCCACTGTCCTCATCGCCCGTGAACGTTTGCCTAAGCTAATACTTTTCGGTCGGCTAATAGAGGGCGCTCTAATAGCCGAGGATCGTCAGTCCCTAACCATGAATGTTGGGGCAGATATTAAAGAGCAGGTGATAGCAATCCTGCCCGCGCTTAAGTCCCCGACCATAAGCCCGGAGGCGGACGGTTCTTTCGCAATTCACACGGTTGCACTAAAAAAAGAGCTAGCTGATTTATTAATAGAGCTCTTGTCCTTGGGCGCAACCGGCATTCTTGTGCAGGATATAAACGTTATCCTGCCATAAGGACAAAGCCCTCGAAAGGTATTGTCTCATAAGACCGGCTTGCTAACCCCAAGTCGGTCTTTCTTATTGTGTTTTATTTTTATATATAATATAATTAAAACAGTTTTTAATCTTTAACACTCACCCCCATGATCAAAAAAATTCTCTCCCTCTGCCTTATCTCTGCTCTTTTGGCAGTAGCCATTCCTGCCCTTGCCAAATCAATCCGCGTCCCAGCCACTGTAAAACCATCTGGCCGAACCGTAATTATTCCCCAAAACGCAATCCAGGTAGCCCCTCATGTTTTTTCCTTAGGTACTTCAGTAGACCCGCAGACCGGTAAATTAGTAGAAGGTTATGCTGTTTTTAAGTATAAAGATGCACCAGGCAAACCTGGCACTTCTTGCGGCAATGGTGTTTGCGAGCCCGGTGAAAATGCAAATAAATGCCCATCCGATTGCGGCGGCGGCGAAGACCCAGTGCCAGACGACTCCACCTGCTATGGCTATCTTGCTAAAGGCGCCAAATGGAAAACCACAGAAGATTACCTTGTTAATGCTACCAACACCAGCGGCCTAGACGAAAATCTAATCCGCGGGAATGTTGCCCTTGATATCAGCAAATGGGAAGATGCCAGCGATGGCGCAATAGACGGTATCCTTGGCTATAACATTCTTGGAAATGAAGTCGAAGGCGAAGTTGACGGCGCCGACACAATTAGACCTGATGGCAAAAACGAACTTTACTTTGGTGAAATAACCAACTCCAATGCCATTGCCGTCACCATCATCTGGGGCATTTTTAACGGCCGCCCAACAGACCGCGAACTTGTGGAATGGGACCAGGTTTATGATGAGGTTGATTATGATTGGTCTTTATCTGGTGAGGCAGGTAAAATGGATTTCGAAAGCATTGCCACCCACGAACTTGGCCACAGCACTGGCTTAGCCGACTTATACACCAGCGATTGCTCCGAGCAAACCATGTATGGCTATGCAGATTATGGCGAAACCAAAAAGCAAACCCTGGAAGCAGGGGATATAACTGGTATTGATGAGTTGTATTAAATATAAATATCCCGATATAAGAACACGCCTTGCCCGCTCATGAGCGTAGCGAGTTGAGCGGGGCGTGTTCTCGTCGTGGTAGGAACGCCCCGCAGTATGCAGGGTTCAACCCGTCGTAACGTAGGGGCGGATTGCATCCGCCCAAGGCGTTTTTTTTGGTTGACAAAAAAGGTCGGTAGGTAGTAATATATTATATTCCATCTTGGAATATATTCTTTTTTGGAATATAATACCAAAACATGCAAAATACCATATATTCAAAAGAACATAAACATCTGGTTGACCAACTGAAAAAAGCCCGAAAAAAAGCAGGTTTCGAGCAAAAAAAGGTTGCCAAGCTATTAGGCATGACCCAGTCTTCTATTTCTAAAATTGAGTCAGGGCAGAGGCGTGTGGACGTTGTTCAATTAAAAGAGTTAGCAAACATTTATAAAAAGAAGTTAGATTTTTTTATTAAATAAATTCTTATGTCGGAAATAATAAAGCTGGAAATTAAATCTCATGAAAGAATATATCAAGAATTGACACAGAAACTCTCCCCGCATAGAGAAAAACCCGTTGGTTCTGTTTTATTTATTGTTGAAGGAACGAAACACAAACCAATTATAGGAATTCGTTATCCAGGTAAAAAAGTAAAGGAGAGAGGAGGAGAGCGTGTTAGAATAAAATGGGCTAATTTGTATGATTTCGAGGTAATTCCATTTAAAAATGGTAAAGAGCTCAATACAACGAATTTTACCTTTACGGAATTATTGAGAGACTTCCAAGAAAACAAAAAGGATAGTGAGGAATTTTGGAATTTAATCAAACAAATATACTACAAGAATGAAATGAGAGAGAAGTCGCCGAAATTAGGAGGAATAGATCCAAAGCTTATCTTTTAGTTTTGAAATGGATATGGCTCCAGGAAGATTTTAATTATAAGTTCAGCTGGAAGGAGGTTGATTCTCCAGTTCAGTATACATTGGAAAATAAAACAGGAAAACCAACGTCTAAGGGCGCTGGCCGGGCGAAATTTTTTGCGGCACTAATTTTGCTGAAACATCATTTTAATTTTGAAGAGGTTAAAAAAATAATCCCGCTTTATTAGTTTATATTGAAGAGTGGTAAATCGAGAGGGAGACTTTTTTTCCTTTTTTATCTCCTGATTTTTGTTAGGTTTCCGTTCGTTTCCGTCCTTGAAGCAGTTTGTGTTCCGGAAGAATAAAGCCATGGGCCAGGCGATCGTTTATCAATGCGCAATATTTTTTGTCTACTTCAGCAGAAATAAAATTACGATTTAAGTTTCTGCACACATCTATTTCTGCGCCGCTGCCCCCAAAAAGAACTAGAACCATGTCGTTTGGGTTAGTTGTGGCCTTTATCAACA
>JABMQE010000064.1 GCA_013203415.1 Candidatus Falkowiibacteriota bacterium
CGTTCGTTGCCGGGGATAACAGAGGAGGAGAAGATAACAGTATCATTTTTTGAAACTTGATAGTACGGTGGTCGCCAGAGGCAATGCGGGCAAGAACGGCGTTTTCTTCGCCTTGGGCGCCGGTGCATATTATAATTAGTTTGTTGTTTGGAATTTTGCCTGCTTGTCTGATATCAATCAGGTTTTTTAGATTAAATTTTATATAGCCAATTTTTTTGGCAATTTCGACACTGGTTTTCATGCTGAAGCCGTCGACAGCAACTCTTTTGCCAAGTCGTTCGGCAATTTCTAACACAACTTTAATGCGTTCTATCATAGAAGAGAAAGTGCCGATGACAACGCGGCCAGGCGCATTGGTTATAATGGTTTCTAGGTTTTTGTTCATTTCTTTTTCGGAGACAGGCGGCCGGTTATAAGAAACACCTAAACTTTCCAGCATTAAGACAGTTGGTTTTTTAAGTTTAGAGAGGGCTTTATAATTTATGGGTTTGCCAATTGGATCATGTTCTAATTTCCAATCACCGGGATGGATGGCGGTAATAACCGGAGTTTCAATAATTATGCCAAGGGAGTCCATGATGCTATGGGAAACAGGAAAGAATTTGATAGTGAATTGGCCAAGGCGCAGGGTTTCGTTGGTTGATTCTATGATTTTAGTTTTTAGGGTTTTAGTACTTCCTTTTTGATAGTCTTCCTGGCGGGCTTTAATCATATGGATTGTTAGTTTGCCGCCAATAATCAAAGGATTGCCAATACGACCTAAAAGGATGGGGGCGGCGCCTATATGATCCATGTGGCCATGGGTAAAGATGACACCTCGGATGTTTTGTTCTTTACCTCTTAGATAAGAGGTATTAGGGATAATGTAATCAATGCCAGGCATGTTTTCTTCTGGGAATTGGAGGCCCATATCGACGATGACGATGTCATTACCATATTCAAAAATAGTCATGTTGCGGCCGACTTCTTCACAGCCGCCCAAGGGGATGATACGGAGCTTTGCCGGCCTTTTCTTTTTTTGGGCTTTTTTGTTTTGGAGAGGTGGCGTTATCTTTTTTTTAGGATTTTCAATAGGCGAGATTTTGCGAATAGTAAAGCCGCTCTGTTTTTTGGCAGGAGTTTGTTTTGATGTTGATCTTGTTGGACTTTGTTTGGAGCGGATAAATTTTGTTCTTTTGGGCATTTGTTTTTCGTTTATTAATTTATTGGTTCCAGCCAGAGGCTGGTCACCCGTGAGGGTGATATTGGTTTATTAATTTATTTAGTTTGGTGTCGAGCTGAGCTCGACTTTGCTTCGAAACCTTTTGTCGAGCTGAGCTTCGATGGTGGGACGCTGAGCGTCCCTATCACCAAGCTGAGCTTCGATGGTGGGACGCTGAGCGTCCCTATCACCAAGCTGAGCTTGGTGCCGCGGAGAGGATTCGAACCTCCACAGAATTGCTTCTACTAGCTCCTGAAGCTAGCGCGTCTACCAGTTTCGCCACCGCGGCTTATTACCATTTGAGGGCTTTTTGGGTTTTGATATACCAGTTTTCGATGCCGGAAAAACGGTCGGACGGCTGGGCAATACGAGTGGTTTTAAAGCCCTTGATTTTTTGGTCTAAGACATAAGTATAGGTAGGACTATAAAGGAAAATGGCAGGAACCTCTTCGGTTAGGATGTTTTGAAAATGGATGTATTTATCTTCGCGAGATTGTTCGTCGTTGGTTTTCCGGGCGTCTTCCAAAACATGGTCAACCTCGTTGTTGGAGAAGACCGCTAAATTAAGGCCAGGGTCTTGGTTTTGGGAAGAGTGCCAGAAAGGATAAGGATCGGGATCAAAGCCGGTGATAATGCCGTAGAGAAGGGCTTGGTAATTTCGGGTTTTGATAGTTTCTTTAATTTCGGCAGGAGAGACGATTTTTAGGTTAACCTTAACACCTACGTTTTCCCATGATTTTTTAATAATCTCGGCTGTTTTTTGATTTTCGGATTGCGAAACAGTAATAAGATTAACTTCCAGGATTTCTCGGCCTTTTTGGAGATAGTAATCTTGGTTAGATAAAAGAGATGGGGTGGTGGTGCTTTCGGCGTCCAGATTTTTTAGTTTTTGATATTCTTCGGGAGTAATACCCACAAAGCCGGAGTTTTTAAGAAGTTCTTTGGATTTTTCGATATCAAAAGAATAGGTAAATATCTCGGCGTTATAACCGATAGAGCCCGGAGGGATGGGACCATGAATGATTTCGCCGGAGCGATTGAGAGCGTTTTCTATTATTTCTTCTTTGTTTAGGGCATAAGTTAAGGCCTGGCGGATTTGTTTGGATTTAAGGAAAGGGTTTTCCGTTTGGTTAAAGAAGACAGCAGCGTATTGAGGCAGGCGGAGGGGAAGAATATTTAGATTTTCGTCTTGTTTTATTTCGGCTTCAAACTCTTTTGGGAGATAGCTTAGGCCATCGGTTTTTTTATTTTTTAAGGCAAGGGCGGCTTGGTCGAAATCGGGATAGAATTTGAAGGAGATATGATTGATATAGGAGGGGCGGCGGTAGTATTCTTTGTTTACTTCCAGGTGATAGGATCTGATAAAACCGCTTTTGTCCTTGGTGAGGGATTTAAATTTATAAGGGCCAGTGCCGATTGGTTTGGTGTTATAAAGAGCTAAGCCGAACTGTTCGGGGTTAATACTTTCCCAAAGATGAACAGGAAGAATACCGACAGTTAAAATTGAAAGAAAGGGCGCAAAGGGCTCTTCGAGCTGGAAAGCAACGGTATAGTCGTTAATTTTTTCGATACTTACACCCTTAAAGCTCACAAAGAGAGGGCTTTTGTAGTCGGGATCCTGGATGGTTTTTATGGTAAAGACGACATCGTTAGCATTAAATTCTTCTTCGTTGTGCCAGAGCACATTTTTTTTAAGATAAAAGGTATAGGTTTTTTGGTCGTCGGAGATGGTATAGTTGGAGACAAGGTCGGGTATCAGCTCTTGTTCTTTATTGTATTTTAAGAGTCCAGAATAGATAAGTGAGGTTAAATCTTTATCAATATCGGAGGTAACCCCAAGAACGGGGTTTATAAATTGGGGGTTGCCAATAACAGCTTCGGTATAATCACCGCCAGAACGGGGGCGGGTTTCTAAATGGAAAAAATAGAAGCGGCCAACGAAAAAAATTAGAGAAACGATGATAAACCCCAAAAGGATTTTGATTGCAAGTTTTTCTCTAGCAGTCAGAAATCGGGAAATATACTTTAGCTGTTTAGGAGTGGGGAAAGAAAAAGAAACCTTTTTGGGGAAGGGAAGTTTCTGGCCATTATTAGATATTGGTTCCTCGGATTTTTTAGGCGAGGTTCTTTTTTTAAGGGTAGATTTAACCCGGTTAAGAGTCCTTTTAAGAGGAGTTTTCACGGAGTTTTGATAACAACAAGGGATTGTTAGTCCGCTCGTTGAGTTTATTAGTTATTCCAGATGGAGGCTGATATTTTTTTAATTGGTGTTGTCTGGGAGTTCTTGGGAGTTTTCCGGCGTATCAATTTCGAAAGGGTTTCCCTGGTTATCTAGTGCTTCCTCTCCTTCTGTTTCTGTTTCGCCTTCTGTTTCTTGGTTTGTATTTTCTATGTCTGGTTGATTTTGGTCGGGAGTTTTTGTAGTAAGATAAACGTTAACTAAAGCTAATCCTAAAAAAAGGACAACAAGAATGATGGTTGCGGTAAAGATTGTTTTTTCGGCACCCCGTTTGGTACGATAAACGCTTGATTCACCGCCAAAAGCCGCACCTAAACCGCTACCTCTTTGTTGGAGGAGGATAGTGACGATAAGTAGTATGGCGACTATTAGTTGGATTAGGTTTAACACCTATTTATTATTTATTATTTATTATTTATTATTCTACCAGATGATGAGAGGGTTGTCAATGTTTTGGGAGTTAAGTAACTAAGTAACTAAGTAATTGAGTAATTTTTGTGTTTTTTTTGTGTTTTTGAGATAATCTGTTATAATCTAAAAATATGAAGCAGGACCTACTAAACCAACTTAATTCTGAACAAAGAGAAGCCGTCACGATGGGGGATGGGCCTGTTTTGGTATTGGCTGGGGCAGGGAGCGGGAAGACAAGAACCTTAACTTACAGAGTTACATATTTAATCGGAGAGAGGAAAGTTCAGCCGGGCAGTATTTTGGGGGTGACTTTTACGAATAAAGCGGCAGGGGAAATGAGGGAGAGAGTGGTGGAATTATTGAGGGCCTTTCGACTCGGTTCCGCTTCGCGGAACCTCGCTCAAGGTCTCCGTTCGTCTCCCGTCGGGAGACTCACTTCGAGGCATTTTTATTCAAATTCGTTTCCGGTGCTTGGGACTTTTCATTCTGTTTCACTTAGAATTTTAAGGAAAGAAGCAGGGGTTATCGGTTTTAAGAGATCTTTTACGGTTTATGATAGTGTCGACCAGCTGGGGTTGATTAAAAGGATGATGAAAGAATTGGAAATTGATCCAAAGCAGGTTAACCCGAAAGCAATTCATTCGTTAATTTCCAGAGCCAAGAACGACTTAGTTGATGTTGATGAGTATGAGTCCGGGGTGGGAAGCTATATCCAGGAGATAGCGGGCCAGGTTTATCGTTTATATCAACATAGTTTAAGAGAGAACCAAGCGATGGATTTTGATGATTTAATTATGAAGACGATAGAGTTGTGGCAAAAATATCCAGAGGTTTTAGCGAAGTATCAGAATAAATTTGAACATGTTTTAATAGACGAGTATCAGGATACGAATCAGGCGCAGTATGTTTGGACACGAATGATGGCGGAGCCCCAGAAAAATATCTACGTAGTGGGCGATGATTCCCAAGCGATTTACGGATGGCGCGGGGCAAATATGAAAAATATTTTGAATTTTGAACAGGATTATCCAAATGCGAAAGTTATATATTTGGAGCAGAACTATCGGTCGACCCAGAATATTTTAAGCACTGGCAACGCTTTGATTAAAAATAATTTTAATCAAAAGGAAAAGAATTTATGGACGGATAAGGAAGAGGGGAAGAGGCCGGAAATTTGGGAGGTTGAGGATGAATGGGCGGAAGGGGAGCTTATTTTAAGGAAGGTGTTGGAAGTTGAGGGTGTGGGTGACGCAAGGACACAAGAGACAAGAAACAAGGACACAAAAAAATTACAAATTACAAATAACAAATTACAAATAAATGCCAAATCTCAAATTCCAAATGACGAAGAGGAGTTGGTTTATGAGTATGAGGACGATATGGGCGGGGGAGTATTGGACAGGGTGATGGAGATAGGCCCTTCGACTCCCTCTCGACTCGCTTCGCTCGCTCGAGGTCGCTCCTCTCGATGCGACTCGAGGTCTGCGACAGGGTCTTCGCTCCCCTTCGACCAGGCTCAGGGTCGCTCCGAGGGTGGACGTGATGACACTTTACGTGGTATGGATTTTGAAAAGACGGACATTGACTGGAATAAATATGTGGTGCTTTATCGGACGCATGCGCAGTCGCGGGCTTTTGAGGAAGTATTTATGGATTACGGAGTGCCTTATAGGATTGTGGGGGGAGTAAAGTTCTATGAGAGAAAAGAAGTAAAAGATGTTTTAGCATATTTACGGCTGGTTTTTAATCATAATGATTTTGTAAGTTGGAGACGGATTGTGAATGAGCCAGCCAGAGGGATTGGGGCAAAAACAATGGATAGAGTAGAGGGTTATTGCCGGGAAAAAGGAATTGACTTGTTAAATTTTTTGAATAGTGACAGCAGCCTTTTGGAATATAACGTAACTTCCGCAAGACAGGAGGCCTTAAAGAAATTCGGACGGATTTTGCAAGGAGTAGAGGAGAAGATGGGAACATTAACAACAAGCGAGGTTATAGATTTGGTGACGAATAAGTTTGGGTATAAAGATTATCTTTTGGATGGTTCGGAGGAAGGAGAAATGAGATGGGAGAATGTGCAGGAGTTAAAAACAGTTGCAGCTAAGTATGATAACCTAAAAGGACGAGAAGGTTTGGAAGCATTTTTGGAAGAAGTGGCGTTGATGACTGATATTGATAATTTGGATACTCGCGAGTCCAAGGCGATAACTTTGATGACTGCGCACAATGCCAAGGGATTAGAGTTTCCAAATGTTTTCTTAGTGGGGATGGAGGAAGGACTGTTTCCGCATAAAAATTCTTTAGAAGACCAAGGCGAGTTAGAGGAGGAGAGAAGATTGTGCTATGTGGGAATTACAAGAGCGCAGGAGAGATTATTTTTTTCTTATGCCAGACAAAGGATGTTGTATGGCGGGATACAGGTTAATATGGCTTCTAGGTTTCTTAAGGAAATCGGAGAAGATAGTGTAGAGAGGTTTGAGTTGGGGGATTGATTGTCGTATTGTTTTTTGTTGTGTAGGTTATCCGCTTTTAGGCGGTTTTTTATTTTTTATATACGTATATAATTAATTATATAATTAATTATATAATTAAATAATGAGATGATTTTTAGAGAG
>JABMQE010000010.1 GCA_013203415.1 Candidatus Falkowiibacteriota bacterium
AAATGTTTTTTTGAACTAGTGTTTACATAAAATTTTACTTTGGTTCCTCTTTTTTTTGGTATTTCCTGGATAAAAATATCATTGGCTAAATTATCAACTCTTAAGCGAAGGTTGTGGCTATCCAAAACGAAAATGTCACTGGCTTTTGAGGTGAAAAAAATTCCCTCGCCAGAATGAGCTCGCGGTTCGGTGGTGGTTTTGCCTTTGAGTATATCTTGAATGGCTTCTAATTCTGATTTAAGTTTATGTTTTTCCATCACACTTTTAAAGGCGCCGATTCCAGAATCACTAACTGTGAAGATTAGAGTGTTTTCTTGTTTTTTAACTTCTACTTCAATAAATTTTGAATGGGAGTGCTCAATAGCATTATTGAGCATTTCAGAAAAAGCATAATCAAAGATACTCTGGATGTTTTCGTTTAACTTGGAAAAAAAAGGCAATTGCTTTTTTATACCATCAAGAACTTCGTGTTCTTTTAGGTTTTTGTTTTTTAGGCGTTTTTTTATTTTCTCTCCCAAGTCACTGGCATTTTTAGGCAGAACATAAAAAGCGTATCTTGTACCTCCAATTTTTATCAGCCTCCCCTCCTCTACTAAGCTTTTAATTGCAAGGCTAACAAACTGACGAGATACATTAAATTTAGCAGCTACTTCTGTTGTTTTTATTTTTTGATTTTTTGACGAAAGTTCTAAATTTTTTCTTTTAATGTCATATTTTTATTATTTTAGTTGATTAATCCACTTTATTTTATTGTAAACTAATATTTTTTCATTGTCAACCTCATTGTCAACTAATGTTTTGTCATTGTCAACCTCATTGTCAACTAAAAAACAGATGATTAAAATTTGATTTTTGGTTTTTGGCTTGATATAATGATTATATAAATATTAAAAGAAACGGCTTTATTTTATAGTCGCTTCTTGCGGGGGGAAATCATATGTGTGATACATGTGGTTGCGGAGAGGGAAATGATGAGGATACTTGTCCTGGATGCAAAAAACCGATGAATAAATGCACTTGTGGGAATGATTGATGATTGTTTGGTTTAATTTTGTTGTTTGGTTATTGATTGTTTTGTTTGTTGAATTTTGGTTTCGCGGATCTGCACGCGGATCTATTACGCGGAGCACTCGCGGATATTGACAAGGAAATAAACAAAAATCCACCCTGCAATATGCGGGATGGTTTTTTGTTTGTTATGACATAGAGGCATCGTAGAGGCATCGACGATGCCTCTATTTTTTTTCTTGCAAAAACTTGGCGACTCTCTCAATATCTTCCGGCCGGCCAAAGTCGAGCCAGTAGTCGCGCATTTTTCTGGCCTTTACTTTTCCTTCACGGGCCAGGAAACTGATGGCATCGGTTAGCTCGTATTCGCCTCTTTCTGAAAGTTCTACCTTTTCGCAGGCGTTAAAAATTTCTGGAGTAAATTTGTAGCAGCCGATTGAAGCCCAGTTGGAGATAAACTCTTTGGGCTTTTCTATTATCTCTTTAACTTTATCGCCTTCCATAACAGGGACACCGTACTTTTCCGGATTTTCCACATGGAGCAAGCTCACCCAGTTGTATTCGTCGTTAAGTTCGCGCATGGCGCGAAGATCATCAATGCTATAAAGATTATCACCATAGATACAGGTAAAGTTTTCGCCCGCCATTGCTTCTTTGGCAGCCAAGACAGGAATGGCAGTGCCGTATTTTTCGGTTCCCATTGTTTTAAATTGGTCGATGAGGGTGATAGGAAATTCGGAAGCAACTTCGCGGGTAAATTTTTCCATTTTTTCGGCATGATGGCCGCAAATTAGAATAATTTCTTCGTAGCCGGCATCTTTTATGTTTTTTAGGAGATAATAAATAAAGGGTTTATCCAAAACATTAATAAGATGCTTAGGAATGTCTTGGGCAAGGTCTAACATGCGAGTGCCTTTGCCGGCGGCTGGGATGACGATTTTGTTTATCATAATACACAAATTTTAACGGATTAAAACAAATGACTACGGATTTGTTTAATAAAAAAACGAATTAGTAAGACTCGTTTTTCTGTGATTTCTTAGTTCTTTAGTGGCTTTACTACTTTATATAGTGTATACCAAAACCTGGAAACTGGCAAGTCGAGGCAGGGCGGGTAATTTATTTCTTTGCCTGTTTTTTCTGAGACAAAACCCTGCTTAAAACGGGTTATTCCCTGCCAAGATTTTTTTATTTTTAGATTTTTGGAAGGATTTATGCCCCAAAAATCGTACCACTTATAACCCTCCTGCTTGGCATATTTTATAGCTTCCCATTGAAGCAGATGAGGAGCCATTAGGTTGCGGTGTTCGTTGCCTGAAGCGCCATGGAGATAGGTGGCAGTGTCGCCTGAGAAGATTATGATGTTGGAGGCGATGGGCTGGTTTTTGTAATAGGCGGTGAAGATCGCGAGACGACATGGTTTCATTGTTACATTGTTACATTGTTGGTTGGCGCCGAGGACTTTGTACATTTTTTGGTAATAATCATCGCTGTGGCTTTTGAATTTGTCGCGGGCGGTTGTTTCAGCGTTGAGCTTAAGGAATTCTTCTATATTATCTGACTCTTTGATTTTAACTCCTTTTTTTTCGGCAAGGCGAATATTATAGCGGGTTTTTTGGTGCATGTTGGATAGTATCTCTTCTTTGGAGCTAGTTAAATCGAGAAGCAATGTTGTTGGGGGCTGGATGTGTTTTGTTTTAGTCATGAGGCATGAGGCACCCGCTTGCTGGCGAGGCAGGTGAGGCATGAGGGTTTTGCTAACTGGCTCTACTTTTATAAAAATCGAATTTTCTTGTTTAGCGATTTTTTTTAGTTCCCGAGTTACGAGTTCCGAGTTTCGAGTTACGATTCGGGGACAATATAAATAACTTTTTCCAAAAGGTAAGTTGTGTTTGATGGTGGTGATGGCGGATGTGAGTTTACCGTTTTCTTCTATCCCAAAACGAAAAACCTTGCGCCCCACGCTTTTTTGAAATTCACCCCATTCCCAGGATTGGAGAAATTGGGCCATTGGTTTTTGGCTTTGGAGGGAGTTGAGTTCTTTTTTGTCGGTTATTTGAATTATTGACATGCTTGACAAGATAGATATTTAAGAGTATTGTTTAGGGATGATGAGGGGGGGGGGTGAATGTTCCAAATAACTCTAGAATAGGAGGATGGAGAGATGGACAGAGACGATGATGCGATCCTCGAGGAATTAGCAGAATCAATGAATGCCCCGGTGCAAGCATTGATAGATATCATGCTAACCCCACCGAGAGTAGGGGTTCGTTTGCCGGCTTATTTCCTTGATGGAAAGTGGACGGAGCTGGAGCCCGGAGAGGAAATTCCAGTGGAGGTGACAGCGCGGATACTACGGAATTATTGGGAGAGAGGTGAATCAGCCTTTATCAGCGGGCCGACAATCCCCACGCTGATGGCAGGGGTAGGAGACCTTCACAAGATTGTTGGTCTCTGTGAAGAAGAAGGCACCGTGACGCTCCGTAACCTTAACATGAAGGACGCAGGGGAGATTGTTGTGCAGATTTCTGATGTCGGAGGAGTTGATGCGGTATACTACCCCTGAACAACTCGTCGGGATGGCGGGTCGACCTGAGCTCAATGAGGAAGGAGGTGAGACGGATGCCTATAAAGGTGCCGGCGCATAAGAGAATAGTTCAGTTGTTGCGGGAAGATCCTGTCTCGGGACTACCTGTTGCGCTTCTGGTGTACGGACCCACGGATAACTACCCCCTGGGGACGATTGTGCCTTCTGACGAAATCCCTGGACTGAGAAGGGCGCTAGAGACAGGGATGCTTGGATTCAAAATGCGTTATCAGAAGGTTATTGAAGCGCTGAAAGCGCAACAAGGGAAGGCTGATAGGGAGAAGGAGAAGCCGGAGGAGTGAGAGTGAGGACGTCAATGTTCGTTTCGGAAACCGAGGTGGCTGCGTAAAGCACCTCGGTTTTTCTATTTATTTTCTAGGGCTATAAACTCTTCGACGGTTAGACCGGCTTCGCGGATGATGGCGCGGAGGGTGCCTTTGGGGATGGTTTTTGAAAAATGAACTGGAACGGTTAAACTTTTGTTATCTTTTTTCCGATATAAAGATAAGTGGC
>JABMQE010000065.1 GCA_013203415.1 Candidatus Falkowiibacteriota bacterium
AAAGATTTATCCGCCACCTCTATTAAATTACCTCCGGTTTTTTTATAAACTTGTAAAGATACCACATTTTGCAAAGGCCCCTTATCCAAAGAAATCCTGGACACCGTTGTCTTCTCTCTTAAATGGTCTTCTATTTTCGCGATATCCCTAAGCAAAACTAATCCATCACCAGTATTTTTTACCACCAAACCCCCAATTTCTTCAACATCCCCTATCTCCCCAATCACCCTTAAATTATAACGAGTTTTGTCAACCTCAACTGTCCCCAAAGGAAAATTAAAATTATTACTAGCAATCGTCCCAACCACTTGATTAATATCAATGCCTAACCGTGCCATCTTCGCTTCGTTTAGTTCCACTTCAATCTCCCTTGTCCTAGCCCCAATCAAGG
This sequence comes from Candidatus Falkowiibacteriota bacterium, assembly GCA_013203415.1. Lineage (GTDB taxonomy): Bacteria > Patescibacteriota > Patescibacteriia > UBA2591 > JABMQE01 > JABMQE01. Next base: position 392 of record JABMQE010000065.1, read on the forward strand.
CGACTCTAGAAACTCCGTTAATAGTTTCTAATTCATCCTGCGCCCGCTCTCCTAGTTCCTTTAACTGCGCATCAGTTAAATCCCCAATCAAACTAAAAGTAACAATCGCAAAATCATTAATACTAATTTCTATTACCCCTGGGTCCTCGGCCTCGCTTGGCAAGCCCCTGATAGTATCAACTCTATCGCGCAAAGCTCTAATACTCTCTTTTAAATCCGCTCCTGCCTCAAACTCAACCACTACGCTACTAGCTCCAAAAGAAGAATTAGATGTCATTAAATCCACATTTTCTAATCCATCCAAAGCATCCTCAACTTCACGGGTCACTAATTTCTCCACATCCGCCGGACTCGCTCCCGGATAAACCGTCATTACAATCGCAATTGGAATCTGCACCTCTGGATTTGCCTCTTTTGGCAACTGAAACAAAGCTAAAGTTCCCCAAGCCGCCATCCCAATCACGAGCAAAATCACCAGCCGCCACCGCATAATAAAAAAACCAAAAAAACCCTTCTTAGTCTTCTCAATCCGTTTCCGATTAATCTCGCGGTCACGCGGACTTAATTCAGTTTTACTATCCTTATTTTCCATATTTTATAAACTTGCTTTCTACTACTAATTTTGATATTATAAATAACAAGGTGGAATCAACTCTCAACTCTCAACAAGGAGGTGTCTCAATGCCTGCACAATCCTGGTCATGGAAAAAATGGGGTATCACTATGGCAGTCGTATTAACCCTAAGTATACTTGCCATATGTTACTTACCTCGCCAGCTACAAAACTACTTGAACAAAACATTTTTGTCTCTCGCTATCCAAGAAGCAGACAAAGAAATCTTCATGACCAAAATGGGATATGTGGTTTATAACGCAGAGTACGACGGCTATATAACCACACCGCAAGGCGAGGATCTTCTCAAGAATGTCGAATCGATAATCCGTGAAACCGCTCTTCAGAACAAAGACAAACCGTACCCTGAGATCGTCGCAATACTACTTAGGGAGTCAATCAATCCATGGGGTCTAAGTGAGTATCTAAATAGGAAGAAAAAAATCTCACTCTCACTAGAGACAACAGTAGCAGTAATATCGGCCTACGTCCGAAAAGTCGTAGTGAACGCGGCCTCATTACCCGCCCCCGTCTCTTCATAGCCATCTGCACATCTCAAGCTCACTGCCCTTTACTCACCTCTATACGCCCACCCGCACCCGGCATCGGCTCGCAGCATTTGCGATTCGGTGCCGGTTTTCTTTTCCAAAAAAACAATATAATTGAAAAATTAATCATTGAAAATTCTTTGAAAATTGATAATTGGTAATTGAAAATTTAGTCGCCAGCAATCTCAACCACATCTCCTTCTCCCAAAAACCCTCCCCCATAAATAACAACCTTATCCCCAACATCCAAACCAGAAACAATCTCCACCATACTGCCATAAACTGCACCTGTTTCCACCACCTTTTTTGCCACCATCAAACCTTCAGCGTCTCCTTCAGCGTCACCATCAGCGTTTATATCAGCTTCTACTAAAAAGACATATGACTCATTCTGCCCAACCACCACCGAACTCAACGGAATCACAACTAAATCTTCCCCAACATAAACCAACTCGATTTGCACCTCTGCCACCTCTCCCGGCACAAACTGATAATCCTTATTATCCGCCTCAACTTTAATTTTAACTTTTCCGCTTGCCCCCAAAGCCGCCGGCTCAATCTCCGTTATCTTCCCCACAACCACGTCGTCATTAATATCATTCGCATGTATTTGCCTGTCCCGAGCCACGCCGAGGGATATATTAGCATCGCTTCCAACGCTCAACTGTCTGGCTTCCCTTGTTCCCACCTCAAGCTCTATCTCAATCATCCTAACATCTCCTAACTCTAAAACCGGCACCCCAATATTAACCTGGTCGCCAATTTCTACTAAATTAGAAATCACTGTTCCCGAAAACTTAGCCCCAGCAATTAGATTATCATATTGATATTTTGCCATATCAAACTGCGCCTGCGCTCCGTTTAACTGCGCTTGCGCTCCCAATTTTCTGGTCTCTATCCCGCTCTTTGCCAGCTCTAAAGCCGCTTTTGCATTTTCCAAGCCATTTTCTGCCTGCTCCACCTGAATCTCAGCTGCCTCGACTGCAAAATCTTGAGCCAATTTAGCGCTTTTTATTCCATTTTGCAAACCCCGAACCGAAGCATTACTTGCATTCAAAGAAATAAACATGCCAGAAAGCTGCGCCTTATAACCATCTATTAATGTCTGCGAAACATCCCTTGTTATCACCGCGTAACTTAAATCTAACAAAGTTAAATCTGCCAATCTTCTCGTCTCTTCTAACAATTTATCCATCTCTTCCAGATCCTTTTTAATATCAAAGTTATTGCCTTCTGGCGCAATCCGCAAATTCCTATCACCATACAATCTAGTAACCACATCAAATTGATTTTTAACATCAATTTTGCCTTGAAAATTATAGCTCCTCATATTTCTAAAAACATATTCTTCCATATCGCCTCCTCCAACAAACCTCAAAATCTGATCAACTGCATTAAACGCCGAATCATAAGCCGCTCTTCCCGAATCTTCTGCCGTTTTAATTGCTTGGTCAGTTGATTTCCTTGTATTTTCTAAATTAGCCCTGGCAAAACTCAAACCTGCCCTTGCATTCTTAACTCCCAACTCCGCCTGCTTAACACTCTCCTCGCTTACTGCTTCCACTTCTCTTAAATTTTGCTGAGCTGTCATAAGGCCAGCCAAAGCATTATAATAATTTGCTTCTACTCCCTCGTCATAAATCCTAAAAAGTTCCTGTCCTGCCCTAACTTCGTTGCCAATCGGCATAATGCCTTGCAAAAAACCATTCGCCATACTCTTAACTAAAGTATATTTTTTTGGCTTTATTTTTCCAGACAAAAAAATCGGGACTTTTACCTCGTCCCGTTTGCTAATTATTTCTATCCCTACTTTTGGAATTATTTCCTCGCCCACTGCCTCGTTCTCATCCTTCCTTAAAGCACCGCTCCTATAAACCCCGATCCAAACAATCACCAAAACAATTAAAATTGGTAATATAATTTTTTTCTTTTTTGACATAAAAAATAAGCTAAAAAGTTAGTATCTCACCTTAACATAAATAAATAAAAAAGTCAATAGATTAACAAATGAAGGCGGGATTCGCGAATCCCGCCTTCAAAATAAAAAAATATAAATTATCACTTCTATCCTTTCTCCTTCTTCTTAATCTCCAACCCCAGCTCCCTCAACTGTTCCGGCTCAATCTCTGCCGGCGCTCCTATCATCACATCTTCGGCCTTACTATTTTTTGGAAAAGCAGTCACTTCCCTTAAATTATCCTCGCCTGCAAAAATCATGGCAATCCTGCCAATGCCCGGCGCAATTCCGCCATGCGGCGGCGCTCCGTATTGAAACGCCTCTAACATATGCGAGAAAAATTTAATCCTTTCTTTATCAAACCCAATCAGCTTAAACACCTTTTCCTGAATATCCGACCTGTGGATTCTTATTGAACCGCCGGCAATCTCAAGTCCGTTAAGCACCATGTCATGCTGTAAAGATTTTGCCTCCCCTGCCTTCTTATCCAATTTTGGCCAATCCTCTTCCTTTGGCATTGTAAACATATGATGCGCTGGTGCAAAATGGCCATTCTCATCTTTCGAAGACCCTGAGCCTGCCTGTCCTGAGCTTGTCGAAGTGGTCGAAGGGTTCGGCTCAAACAAAGGCCAATCAACAATATAGCAAAACGCTAAAACATTATCATCAATCAAGTCCAACTTCCTACCCAACTCAAGCCGTATCTGTCCCAAAATCTCTGCTGTTTTTAATTCTTCCCCTGCCATAAAGAAAATGATATCCCCTTTCTTCCCACCCATCTTTTTTACAATCTTCCCCATCTTATCTTCTCCAATAAACTTAAGTAAAGGTGATTTATATTTCTTCTCACCTTCTATAATAACATACCCCAGCCCTGGCGCTCCCAGTTCTTTTGCTAAATCTTCCGGCCTGTCCAATTCGCTCCTTGTAAATTTCCCGGCCCCCAAACCATTTATCGCCCGAACCACCCCGCCAGATTTGATCGCTTTTTCGAAAACCTTAAACCCGCAATTTTTCGCCCAGTCCGAAATATCGCTTATTTCCAAACCAAACCTTAAGTCCGGCTTATCGATTCCATATTTTAACATCGCCTCGTCCCAGGAAATCCTTGGCCATGGCTTTTTTAATATTTTTTTCTTTGTTAACTTCTCTGCCGCGCCAGTAAATAATTTTTCCATCAAATCTAAAATATCTTTTTGTTCTACAAAACTCATCTCTAAATCAAGCTGATAAAATTCACCCGGACTCCTGTCCGCCCTCGCATCCTCGTCGCGCAAACAAGGAGCTATCTGGAAATATTTATCCATTCCCCCAACCATCAGCATCTGCTTGTATTGTTGGGGTGATTGCGGCAAAGCATAAAATTTACCCGGATTAAGCCGGGAAGGCACTAAATAATCCCTTGCCCCTTCTGGCGTACTCTTGGTTAATAACGGGGTCTCAACCTCGATAAATCCTTCCCTGTCTAAAAAATCCCGAATAAACTTAATCAACCTATATCTTAAGGTCAAATTCCTTACCATCTTTTTTCTTCTTAAATCCAAATACCGATATTTAAGCCGCACCTCCTCGTTTGTTTCTTCTGTCTTATCTTTCATATCATCTCCTGGCATCCAAGCCACTTCAAACGGCGGAGTTTTAGATTTATTCAAAACCTCAAATTCCAAGGCCTCAATCTCAACCTCGCCGGTATCTAATTTTTTATTCACCATTTCCCCTGGCCTCGGTTTTACCTTGCCTTTGATTTTAACCACAAACTCATCCCGAACCTTATCCGCTTCGCTAAAAACTTTCTTAGATATTTTAGGATCACACTTAACTTGCGTAATCCCATACCTGTCTCTAAGGTCAATAAAAATTAGCCCGCCATGGTCTCTTCTGCTCTG
>JABMQE010000066.1 GCA_013203415.1 Candidatus Falkowiibacteriota bacterium
AAAAACACATATAAAATATAAAAAAATTTCATTTTTTATTTATGTTTTTGATATTTTATTTTCCAAGATACCATTCCTTTCTATGTTCATAAGAAGTCAAAAGCTTCTTCTTATCCCCATGCCTCTCGATGGCCAGCTCTATCAACCTGTCTAATAATTTAGAATATGATAACCCCGAGGCCTGCCAAAGCTTTGGATACATAGAAATAGAAGTAAAGCCCGGAATTGTATTAACTTCGTTTAAATAGATCTTGTCACGGCTTAAGAAAAAATCCACTCGCGCCATGCCAGCCAAATCCAAAACACGAAAGGCAGAGCAAGCAATTTTTTGAATCTTTTTCATTAACGCATCTGGAATTTCGGCTGGAATAATCGCTTCCGACTTCCCATCAACATACTTAGCATCATAATCATAAAACTCTCCCGAAGCTACAATTTCTCCGGCTACTGATGCCTCTGGCTTATCATTGCCTAAAACACTAACCTCTATTTCTCGCACATCTTCTGCTCCTCTCTCTATCAAAATCTTCCTATCATATTTTTTTGCTTCCTTTATTGCTTCTTTAAGTTCTTCCTTATTATGCGCTTTAGAAATTCCCACACTAGACCCCATATTAACCGGCTTAACAAAAACCGGATATTCAAATTTATTCTCAATATCGTCAATCTTATTATCTACCTCACTAGATAAAAACCAAATATAATCAACAACAGGCAAGCCCGCTTGTATAAACAACTGCTTTTGGATAATCTTATCCATGCCAACGGCCGAACCTAAAACCCCGGCTCCAATATAAGGAATGCTGGCTAACTCCAAAAGCCCTTGCACTGTCCCATCCTCGCCCAAAGGCCCGTGCAAAACCGGAAAAATTACATCCAATTTTTGTGATTCACTTTGTTCCTCAAACCGAACCAGTCCTTTCTCTGTCGGGTCGGCCGAGACCAATCCCCTGCTCTCTTTAACATCTTTTCCAGATTTTAATAACTTCATCGACTCCGGCCCGGCAATCCATTTTCCCTCTTTCGTTATCCCAATCGGAACAACATCATATTTAGATTTATCCAAGGCCTCCATCACCGAACTTGCCGAAACCAAAGAAACCTCATGCTCACCCGATTGTCCCCCAAACAAAACACCAATTTTTAATTTTTTATTCATTTGACGATAATTAAAAAATAAAGTATATTTATATAACACCCGAGGGCATGTTTCTAACTCGAAAACGAGGAGGTAATCATGTACACTCAATATGACGAGGATACGTATGAACCCGCGACCGAGATGAACGACGATTCATTGTTCGTGTCTTTACTCACTGTGGCGTTATACTGGATAGCAAAAGTATGGTTCTTCGCTTTTCGTATAATCGGAACCGGCCTTGGCAAGCTCTCCGAACTTCTGCTTGTCGGGACCATCAAAGGATTGAACTGCAGTGGCAGATGCTTACTCAACAGAATTGTATCGCCTGGTTCAATCGGATAGCTGGGGGAGTATGAAAAAAAGAATAATAATGTTCTTATCGGGTGCTCTCTTAGGAGAGCTTATCATCCGGCTCGCCCGCAGAATACCAGGAGGTATGCGTAAAACATGGAAGGAGGGCTAAGCATCTTGAATCTGCATAAGTACTACTGGGCTGCAATCGTGCTTAATTGGGGTCTCCTGAAAGCATGGTTCGAGAAAAGATGGCGGCATTGGGCAGGGACTACGATTCTAGCAATCACAGTTGTCCTCCCGATTACCATAGTTGTTGTCATCTTCTCGCCCGTCATAATTCTGGCAGCCGTCCCAATCGGTATCGTAATGCTGCTTCCATGATCCATCATCCCACAGAAGGGAGAAGCTCGGAAAAACCGTGGACCCGCAAGTTCACGGTTTTCTCTTTTAATTAAAGTCATAAGGGATTAGTCATTAGTCATTAGGAAAAAACCGCTCCCTCATGCCTCACCTGTCCTGAGCAGAGTCGAAGGATGCCTAATGCCTCATCCCTACTATTTCAATACATCCTTCCCAAGAAACCCCCTCAAAACTTCAGGAATCTCAACTGATCCATCTTTACGCTGTCCCTGCTCCAAAATCGCAGGCACAAGCCGGCTCGTTGCCAAACCAGATGCATTAAGAGTATGCAAAAACTCGTTACCGCTTTTTGTCTTATATCTAATATTACTTCGTCTTGCCTGATAATCTAGGGCATTAGAAATACTAGAAACCTCTTTATATCCATTCATACTCGGTATAAAAACCTCGATATCAATTGTTTTAGACATAGCCGCACTCGCATCCTCGGCTGCTAATTGCACAGATTGATAATGCAAGCCCAATCCCTCAACCAATTTTTCTGCATAAGAAACCAGCTCATCAAATCCCTTCCAAGAATCCGCTGGTTTTGTAAACTGAAACATCTCTATTTTATTAAACTGATGCCCCCGAATCATTCCCCTTTCCTCTTTTCTATAACTTCCGGCCTCTCTTCTAAAACAGGCCGAATAAGCAAAATATTTCTTTGGCAATTCTTTGGCATCTAAAATCTCATCCCGATGATAATTAAGTAACATCATCTCTGACGTTGCGTTTAAACACATGCCCGTCCGAGACTTGCCCCGCACCGACCCGGCCGCAGCCTGGTCTGGTGCGTGGGCCCAATACAAATCCTCGCGAAATTTAGGCAGATGCCCCGAAGCAAAAGCTGATTCCTCGTTTAACAAAAATGGCGGGAAAATAAAAGTATACCCATTTTTCCTATGAAAATCTATAAAATAGTTTAATAATGCCCATTCAAGCAAAGCCCCGTCCCCAGTATAAACCCAAAACCCAGACCCGCTCATCTTAGCTGCCCGCTCATAATCAACCACCCCTAAATCAGTCGCTAACTTAACATGGTCTTTTGCTTTTGAGTCCAACTTCGGTTTTTTCCCCGAAGTCCTTAAAACTTTATTATTTTCCTTGCCACCAGCCACAACATCATCTGCTGGAATATTTGGCAAATCATACAAACCTGCTCTTAAATCCACTTCCACCTTTTCTATCTGCTTATCCAGCTTTTCTATTTTTTCTCCAACAAGCTTCATCTTTTTCTGGACTTCTGGAGTCGGCTTTGTTTTTGATTGCTTGTTCCGCTCGGCTTTTAATTCCTCAACTTTCTGAATATAATCCTTTCGCTTGTCATCAAGCTGGACCACTTTATCTAAAACTTTATCAAGCTCCACTTGGCCCACTCTCTTCAAAAGCGCCTTCTTAACTTCTTCTCTTTTTTCTCTAATAAAATTAATGTCCAACATAAGATTAAAATAAAAAATTAACCATATCTATATTTTAGTCAATTTTTACCCAAAAAGCAAGCAAAGCTTAAAAAAAATGCCTCATCCCGAAAACGTGGGACAAGGCATCCACGCATACACGCATAGACAAGACATAAGCATGTCTCCTAGCTAACGGCGGGTTCTAAACCCCCACAATATCAGACCGCCCCCGATCACCAAAAGACCACCCTTAAGCCACGAAAACCACATCGTCTTTTCCCTCCTCCCTAGCCTCCCAACATCCAACCGCGACGTGGACGACTGAATTTACGTTTAACCAAAACTCCAACAACCATCAAAACCAATGCAACAAAAACTATAATAATCGTTGTCATATCAAATCCCTCCTTAATGGATTTCAGACGCATACACGTCCGTGTACACGTACGTACGTTCGTAAGTATGTTCGTAAGTACGTACTCGAGGTCACTAGGTTAAGGTCATTAGCGGTAAGTTTGGTCAAAGGTCACAAGTCACAAGTCCCCAAAGACTAAAGACCGAAACCCAAACCTGCTGCTAATGACCAAAAACTAAAGACCTAAATCGTCCGAAATCCCCTGCATCGCTTCTAATCCTATTTTACAAAACTCCTCCAAACTCAAACCCAATTCCGAGCATTCAGCAATAATCTCCCTCTTAGCACCTCTGGCAAATGATTTTTCCTTAAATCTATTTAAAATATTGTCTGCGGTCAAATCTGCTAATTTACGCGAAGGCAAAACCAAACAAGAAGCCACAATCAAACC
>JABMQE010000011.1 GCA_013203415.1 Candidatus Falkowiibacteriota bacterium
GGCGAGGATATATATCCTCGCCTTCAGGAGAGTATAATATGGATTTAGATAGAAGAATAAGGAAAATTCCAAACTGGCCTAAACCAGGTATTTTATTTTATGATGTTACGACTTTGTTCGAGGACAAGGATGCTTTTAAATATATGATTGATGAGTTGTGCAAACCATATCTTGGAATGCAGATTGATAAAATCGTTGGCATTGATGCCAGGGGTTTTTTGTTAGCATCCAGTATGGCTTATAAATTAGGGACCGGAGTTTCGATTGTGCGAAAAAAAGGGAAATTGCCTTATAAAACAAAAGAGGCGAGTTATGAAAAAGAGTATGGATTAGATACAATTGAGATTCACGAGGATACAATAAAGCCAGGCGAGCGGGTTATTGTGGTTGATGATTTGATTGCGACTGGGGGGACAATGAAGGCAAGTTGTGATTTGGTAGAGCAATTGGGCGGGATTATTGTTGGGGTTTCTTGGATAGTGGACCTACCATTTTTAGGTGGTTCGGAGAAGATTTCTAAGTATGATTGTCATTATTTGGTGAAGTATGAAGATGAGGACGTTAAGAAATCAAAAAATCAAGAAAACAATAAAACAGATGACTCCGACCAGGTTTTCCCAGAGCCGGTGGTAGGAGCGTTGATTTTGAATGATATGGGAGAGATATTTTTAATGAGGTCGCCGAAGTGGAATGATGAGTACTCAGTAGTTGGAGGCCATGTTGAAGTTGGCGAGACAATGGAGCAGGCATTAAAAAGAGAAGTAAAAGAAGAGACGAATTTGGATATTGAGGATATAAAATTTATTAATCATCAGGATTGCATATTTCCAGAAAGTTTTCATAAAAAGAAACATTTTATTTTTATGGACCATCTTTGCAAGGCAAAGGATCCGGGCAACGTTATACTGGATGATAGAGAAGGAACACATTATATTTGGTTATCGCCCGAAGAAGCATTAAAGCGGGCGGATTTGGCAACATATGCTAGGGTTTTGATTGAGAAGTTTGTGGGTGAGGAAGGGGGGGGAGAGACGCCGTCCGTAGGGGCGTATGGCCATACGCCCCTACAAAAGAAGATCAGGATAGGAATTATTGGTGGGTCGGGGTTGGAGAACCTTAATATTTTGGAAGATAAGAAGGAAGAAAAAGTGGATACGCCTTTTGGCCGAACGTCTGATATTTTGACGGTGGGCAAGATTAGGGGTGTTGAGGTGGTAATTATTCCAAGGCATGGCAAGGGGCATACAATAAAGCCAACAGATGTTAATTATCAAGCAAATATTTGGGCAATGAAAGAATTAGGGGTAACGCATATTTTAGCGCCGACTGCTTGCGGGAGTTTGAAAGAAGAAATAAGGCCGGGAGATTTTGTGATTTTGGACCAGTTTATAGATAGGACGACAAAGCGCGAACAATCTTTTTATGAGGGGCGGGTTTGCCATATTGGGATGGCCGAGCCGTTTTGTGAGAAGTTGAGAAATTTAATTTACAACACAAGTAAGGATTTGGGCTTTTCGGCTCATCCCAAGGGAACAATAGTAACGATTGAGGGACCAAGATTTTCCACTAAAGCCGAGAGTAATTTGTTTAGATTTTGGGGCGGAGATGTTATTAATATGACAACTGTACCAGAAGTGGTTTTAGCGCGGGAGGCAGGGATATGTTATATTAGTATTGCCATGGCAACAGATTATGATTGTTGGCGAGAGGGGAATGAGGCGGTGACGCTTGATATGGTTATGGAAACTATGAAAAAGAACGCAGATAATATGGAACGGTTGCTGGTTGAAGTTATTCCGAAGGTTAAGCACACAGAGTGTGAATGTCGCGAGGCGGTGAAGACAGCAGTTGTGTAGCAACTTGTAGCAACTTGTAGTAACTTGTAGTAACTTGTTGTGAAATTCATGAATTTCACCCTCACGGGTGATCAGCCTCTAGCTGAAATTCATGAATTCTTTTTTTGTAGTGGATTTTTGTTCTGGGGCGGGATAGAATAGAAGAAGAGGTTGGTAGGTGATGGTATCACCTACCGTAATGGACGTTGCAAATCTCCACGTCCGTAATGGTGCGGGATACCATCCCGCACCAACTGTTGTTTTTTATGAAAAAATCAAAAATATTTTTATTTTCTTGTGTAGCTTTTATTTTGGGGGTGGGCTTAAGATCGTTTGTTGAGATTCCAAGTTTTAGGTTTTTTGTTATATTGGTATTGGGATTAGTGGTTTGATTTTTTTGTTTAAGGATAAGAAATTAAGAGTTTTGGGGTTTGTTGTTATATTTTTTTCTTTAGGAGTGTTGAGGTATGAATATGATGCGAAACTACAAAAGCACATGCGAAACTACGAAAATGCGAAAGACGAAGTGGTGACGTTTGTGGGAGTGGTGGGGGAGGTGGATGAGAGGGTTAGTAATGTTAAGCTAAAGATTGGGGTTGAGGGAATAAACAATGCAAATGAAGGCGAGGTTGGCCAACCTCGCCTGCGGGGCGGTAAAGTATTGGTGACCACTAACCTATATCCAAAATACCAATATGGCGACGAGCTTGAGATTACGTGCGAATTGCAAAAGCCGGTTAAGTTTGAGAGCTTCGATTATGAGAGGTACCTTGCGCGGTATGATATTTATTCGGTTTGTTATTATCCTAAGATTAAACTTTTAAGCCAGAGGAATGGGAATAAAGTTAAGCTAGGGATTTTGAAAGTTAAGGAGAGGATGAAGAACGTGGTCGAGCGAGGATTAGCAGAACCGCAAGCTGGGATTCTTAATGCGATGGCTTTGGGAGAACGACAGGGGATTAGTGAGGATTTGCGAGATAAGTTTAGTAAAGTTGGGATAAGCCATATTATGGCAATATCTGGTTTGCATATTACTCTTTTGGCTGGGATTTTGATGAGTTTGCTGATTCGGGCTGGGTTTTGGCGGAAGCAGGCGTTTTTAGTAGCGACTGTTTTTTTAATTTTGTATATAATAATGATAGGAGCGCCAGCTTCGGCAGTTCGGGCCGGGATAATGGGATTTTTGTTGATGTTTGCTATGAGTATGGGGCGGTTGAGTAAATCTGTTAATTCTTTATTGCTGGTGGCTTGTTTAATGTTATTAGCAAATCCAAAGATTTTAAGAGATGATGTTGGGTTTCAATTATCTTTTTTAGCAGTTCTTGGAATAATTTATTTTTCTTCCTATTTTTCTAAATGGTTTAAAAAAATCCCTCAATTTTTGGGGATTCGGGATATTTTGGTAATGACTTTTTCGGCGCAGGTTTTAGTTTTGCCTTTGATTGCGTATCATTTTAGGCGAGTGTCTTTAATTTCGCCTTTGGTAAATATTTTAGTAATACCGATTTTACCTTTGGTTTTAATTTTTGGTTTTTTGGGGATGCTTTTGGGGTTGGTGAGTTTGGGGCTTTCTAAGATTTTGTTTGTTGTGGTTTGGTTTTTATTAACTTATTTAGTTAAGGTGGTTGAGTTTTTTTCGCAATTTTCGTTTGTAGGGATTGAATTTTGATGTATATATTTAATTATATAATTAAATATATAATAAATGAAAACGCCGTCGACTCGTGAAACATTGAGTGACGGCGTTAGTTGCGTGGCTTCGGGTTTCATCCCAGGCCTCCTTGTTTCAGAATAGAGCCAATAGTTCGGATATTCCCCAGGATACCCCGATGATTATTAGGAGTATTACCTACCCTCAGGTTGTGTTTTTCCTTTTTCCAGGAAATTGGTTGCGCCCACCCAAGTTAGAAACAACCCAAAGGCGAGAACGCATGCTGCTGCGATCGCGTCATGCCTGTAGTGAGAGCTGATTATGACGCAGGCGCCTGCGACAAGGATGCTTAAGACAACGATAGCGATTCTCATGTTTATTCCTTTCTGTTATGAGATGAGCAGAGAATCCTTGTCTTTAATAATACTCATTTTTAGAAATTTGTCAAGATGAAAAAAATTAATATAATTTTAATTGTTGTTTTGGTAGGATTAATAGTTTTGGGAGGTTATGTTTGGTTTTATGAAAATAGCCATCAAGGTTTAGAGTTTATTGCTCTTGATGTTGGACAAGGAGACGCGATATTGGTTAAGACGCCTTTTGGGCAGAATATTCTATTTGATGGCGGACCGGACAAAAGGGTTATAAATGCCTTGGATAGGAATTTGCCTTTTTGGCGCAGGAAGATTGATTTAATGGTTTTAAGCCATCCAGACAGCGACCATGTTACTGGTTTAGTTAGCGTGCTAGAGCGATATAAGGTTAAGCGGGCTATGAATACAGGTGTAGTGCATACTTTACCAGCTTATATTGAATGGTTAGAAATTATAGAAGACGAGAAAATATTGATGGATATTGCAAAGGCGCCTATGCGGGTGGATTTTGGGGAGGATTTGTATTTAGATATTATTTATCCAGAGGATGATTTGGTTGGAATAGATATGGAAGACAACAATATGGGCTCTGTTGTGGCAAAGTTAGTTTATGGAGAGACGTGTTTTATATTGACTGGTGATGCACCGATTAGCGTTGAAGAGGAGTTGATTAGTTTTGACTTGGATTTGGATTGTGAAGTTTTAAAGATTGGCCATCATGGGAGCAAGGGCTCGACATCTTTTGGGTTTCTTGAGGCGGTAATGCCGGAGTATGCTGTGATTCCGGTCGGAGAGAATAAGTTTGGGCATCCGACGCGGAGAGTGACGAGTAATCTTGAGAAATTGGGGATTGAGATTTTAAGGACAGACGAGCTTGGGGATGTGGTTTTGATTAGCGATGGGGAGGAAGTAAGTATTGAATAATTTTATTCACTTGTTTGTTAATTTGCTATTTGTTATAATTATAGTATGAAAAAAGTCATCTTATTTTTAACAATTATTTTTTGCGTTTTGAGTATTTTAGTGTTGCCAAGAATGGGTTTGGCTTTGGAGCCGAGTGAACGTTTTGTGCCAGCAGGGCAAGGAATTTCGGATAAGTGCCAGTTAACAGGGAACTGCACTTTGGATGAGTTTGTTAATTTTTTAATTTTTAGGGGAATGGTGTTAATACCAGCAGCAGGAGCTTTTGCTTTGTTGATGTTTGTGATTGGGGGGATATATTGGGTTATATCCGGAGGAAATGCGGAAAGAGTGGAAAGAGGCAAAAAGATTATGATTGGGGCGATTATAGGGATTGTGATTATGTTTGGGGCTTGGCTGATGGTTAAGGCGATGGAAGATATTTTAGGCGTGGAGAAAAATTTTAGACCAGCAGGGATGGGAGGAGTGGATACAGCGCCGGATGCTTCCGGGGGGGAGGCAGCCGTAACAGGAGATGATTCGGCAGGGGGAGGAGATCCACCGCCGCCACCACCGCCGCCAAATGGGTGTTGCGTTATAAGTGATATTTTGGAGTTCGAGGTTCCGTTGTGTGCAGCAGGCATGAAAGAAGAGGATTGCGATGCCAGGAATACTGGCAACCATACTTCGGAGTGGTTTTATCCGGGTTATAGATGCTCTGCTACTGGCAGAGAATGTGTTTTAGAATAATTAATAATTAAATACTAAATTTATAATTTATGGCAGATGAAAATAAAACAGACGGAAAAAAGGTTTTGTTGATAGAGGACGAGGAGATGCTATCGGAAATGTATAAGATGAAGTTTGAGGCCGAGGGCTTTAAGTTTTTGCATGGAAAAGATGGGGAAGAAGGAATAGAGCTTGCAAAAAATGAAAAACCTGATATAATCTTACTTGATGTGATTATGCCGAAAATGGATGGTTTTGCCGTTCTAAAAGAGCTTAAAAAAGAGGCCATTACTAAAGGGATAAAGGTTATTCTTTTAACTAATTTGGGCCAAGAAGAGGATGTTAAGAAAGGAAAGGCAATGGGAGCGAATGATTATTTAGTAAAGGCAAATTTTACACCGGCGCAGGTAGTGGCAAAAGTTAGAGAAGTATTGTGAGATTCGCGAATTTACACCTTTCGACCTTGCTCCTCTCGATGTGACTCGAGGTCTTCGACAAGGCAGGCTAATTTACCACCCGTCTCGACTCGCTGAAGCTCATCTTCGGCGAGGCGGGCGAATTTTCTCGAATTTATACACGAATTTTTTGTGTCCATGAGGGATTGGACATTTTATTAAATAGTAATTTATTTTTATGGCTAAGCAGAAAGTTTCATCAAAAGAAGAAAAAACTGTTTTATTAGTTAAGCCAGATGGGATAAAAAGAGGTTTGATTGGAGATATTATTGCGCGGATAGAACAGAGGGGTTTGAAAATTATTGCCTTAAAGATGCTTGAAGTTTCGAAGGAAAAAGCCAGAGGCCATTATCCAGGAACAGAGGAATGGATGATTGGGATGGGAAATAAAACTTTGGAAAATTATGAAACCTATGGGAAAGATACAAAAGATGAAATAGGAACAGACGACCCTTTGGAAATCGGTAAGATGATTTATGGTTGGAATGTGGAATATCTAACTTCCGGACCAATGGTGGCAGTCCTTATAAAGGGGTTGCATGCGATTACCATGGTTAGGAAAATTTGCGGCCATACTTTGCCAAGCAAGGCAGACATGGGAACAATCAGGGGGGATTATTCGGTTGACTCTCCGACTTTGGCTAATGAGCAAAAAAGGGCGATTAGGAATATCGTCCATGCTTCGGGAGATGAAGATGAGGCCAAACACGAGATTAAATATTGGTTTAGCGAAAAAGAGATTAATGATTATGACAGGGCGGAAGAGGATATTATGTTTTAATTTGTGGATAACTATTTGACGGAATTAATGTGATGTGATAAATTATTATTACGTATGAAGAAATTAATTAAACAATTAGACCTATTGATGTTGGTATTGTGCCTTATGCTCATTTTGAGCTAAAAGCTAGGTCTTTTGTTTAATTAAATCAATTTAGAAAAATAGATAGAATATACAAAAGGACCTAGCTTAGTAAAGAGCTGGGTTTTTTGCATGTTTATTAGTGAGTAATTTAGAAGATGGTGTCTATTCTCCCTCTAAGAAGGAGGTGATTGCTGATGAATGGGAGGTGTAGTTGGTGTGGTGAGTATATGCAGAGTGAAGAAAGGGAGGATGGTTCTAAGTGGATTATTTGTCAGATTCCTGAGTGCAAGGAGCCGGATGAGATTCAGGTGAGGGAATCAAGAGAACAATGGCCAAAGAGCAGGGTTGGCCAAGGGAGTGAACCAGTACCAACAGCCTTCTGAAGGGAGGACATATGTGTACGCACGCAATAGGGGGAGATGACCGGAGGTATGTGGACGTTGAGCAATTCATCGAGTATCTAAGGAGGGCCAGGGAAAAAGACGGAAAGGATTCTTCTCGGGTGATTCACAGTAGTATACATCCGGCGAAAGGGAGGGAAGATGCTAGCTGATTTCGACACTATCGAGACTCTCAAAGGTCGTGTTAGCGGTCCGAGGGATTCCGCATCAGGTCTGGGGTGGCTTGTGGAGCAACTGGAAGATGAATCTTTCGAGGAGCTAGAGCGCGGACGCTTGGCAGCGCAGAGAGCGAGAGCAGAGTTGGCGATCAAGGACCAAGAGAGGAGGAAGTCGGCATAGCGGCGTTGAGTTGTAGTATGGGGCGGGAAGAACAAGCGAGTTTTATTGTGCTCGATATCCAGAAGACGGATGTCGAGCACTTTCTTTTTGCAAAAAGTTGTCTACATCGGAGGTATAGGGAGTTTTTGTAGGGGCGTATTGCAATACGCCCCTACGTTGGTTATTAACATTGACATATTTTTTTAATTAATATAAGATAAATATATATGAAAACCTTCCGCACAGAAATTATTATTGGGATTATTATTAGCCGCTTTAAGTGGAAGGTTTAACTTAGCTTAAAATATTTATATAAGCTGGCCGCCTTCCACATGGAAAGCGGTTTTTTAGTTCTTTCGTTTTGGAGAGGAGGAAAAAAGATGGCAGCATATTGTTTGTATTGTCGGAGAGCGGGGGAGGCCAGTTTTAAAAATACTGGCCGCCAGTTTGATGAGGAGGAAATGGGGGCTCTTGGCCATCAAATTGCCTGTGAGCGCGATCAGATAGAAAGAGAGACAGGATCGCGAGATAAAGCTCGCGGGGCAATTTTCGGCTTTGGAGTCGACGGGACGATGGAGCGAGCTTTGTCTAAAAAAGAGGGAGAGCTTGCTGAAGATGGAAGAAGAAGGAGGCTTAAGATGTTAAGACGGAGCCAGTGACGTTCGAGGAGGCCCATCAGCCGTATGCTGATGGGCCTCATTCTTTACCGTATGTACTGACATGGTTTTTATAACGGAGACGCACCCTCTCGACCCTGCTCCTCTCGGCCCGGCTCGAGGCCTACGGCGAGGGCTTTGCAAGTATTGCGTCTCTACGGTTCGTTTTTTTATCCACACTTATAGGCTTGACAGAATTTTAATGCTTTGATAGGATATAATTAATATGAAAAGCAACCAATGGTTTAATTTTTTTTATTTTTATTTCACCGATTAAGAATCGACTAGTTTTTCATATATAAAAAATAGAGTTTTTAAAGGGAAAACAGCCGGTTCTTGCAAGAATCGGTGTTTTTGTTTGTACACGGATAGCCACGGATTACTACGGATAGACACGGATCACGGATTATTTATAATATATTAAGTTTGTTCGTTAGTTATATCGTAGAGGTTGTATCAGGAGTGCAGTAGAGAGAGGAGGAGAGAGTTGAGTAATGTAAACGGACGTTGCGTTTGCGGGGGTCCCCTGCAGAACTATCAGGTGAAAAAGGCAGGGGGGGAAAGATCATTGTTTCGAGATGTCCCAAGGGATGTATTGATGGGACTCTCTATGCTCGATATGGGACGGATTTCTCTCATGTCGACTGGGAGTAGTGCGCTGCCATTTGTGGCGGTGTAGACAAGGAGGTGCGAATGAACGCGACGGCAGAAGTGAGAGAGGGCAATGGGGACGACGGGTTTACAAGGGCAGAGGTGTATCTCTCCAAGGACCCTTGCCAGCAAGGAAAGTTTGTGCGAACAGCTATTCTCGCTGGTTTGAACCCTCGTGTGTGTGAGAATCACGAAGGTTATCGATGGGGAACTTGGCGGACTGTTGAAGGTTCCCTCAGGAGAATCGTTAACCTTTTCGAACTTGGGGGCCGGGTGGTGAGGATATTGGTGGTTGAGGCCGGGCGTCAGCCAATCGAGCTTAAGCGGCCAATGCCGCCACTTCGCAAGATGTTTTGGTGACGGAAAGGGGCGATGAGGTTTCGAACATGGACCTTCCGGGTGTCGAGAGGGTCTACAAACATAAGGAGTGAAGACATGGAACAGCGGCAAGCAGTTGCGACGACGGCTGAGCCGGTCGAGAGGTCGGTGACGGATTTGATGCAGCAGGTGACGGCAGAAGCGCGGGATGGGGGCAATCCTTACGCGACACTAACGCGGAAGAATGTTGAGTCCTCGAGTTTGACGAGAGAAGAGCAGGCAAGAGTGCTAGCCAGCGCTGATAGGCTGGGTGTTGAGCTGGACCCTGGAGACGAGGACTAGGCGATTCCTCGCGATGATATGTTTCGGCGACGTTTAGGGTTGGGTGAGCAGCGCACGAGTTGCTCACCCAACCTCTCTATCTATTATTAAACTTTAGCATGGAAGAATTTGTGTGCTTAAGTGTAATAATAGATTATCATTATAGAGTATATGAAAATTAACCAACAAACTTGGTGGTGGGAAAAGATTCATGACAGTGAGTTGGTTTTTTATAGAAGCTGATAAACCCCGTCATCCCAGTCATTCGACGGGACATGGTTCGACAGGGCAGGCGCTGAAAGATAAATTTCAGTATTTCCCTAGAACAAAGAACCGGCTCACAAATGTCGGTTCTTTGTTTTTTGTTCTTTTTAGAGAGGAGGGAGTTAGTATGCCAGAGCGAGTGATTAAGCCGCCTACTTGCGAGCATCATCCTGGCCAAAAGAAGGAATGGAGGCCGGGAGTTATAAGAAAGACATCAGGTTTTGGGCAAAGTCCCGAGATCCTACCGGGCAAGTATGTCTGCTTAGAGTGCGAGAAGGAAAAGGAGAAAGGAGGTGGGTCCTGTGTATGACCATTATGGCATCCCTTACGACCACGAAGATCATGGGAGTGCCTGTTGTCAGTATGATGAGTATGACGACTGGGAGGACTGGTGTTAGCTGGGGCTTGGTTAGGCGATGTATGTCTGACCAAGCCCCTTTTTTGTCTTTTGGTTTTCGTTGGGGTCCCTCGACGTTGCTCGGGATTGCCTTCCTGTGGGAAGGCAAGTTATCCACATCTTTGAACTTGACTTTATTTTTTAGCAGTGTTATCTTTTGTATTAGTATATAAAAAAGAAGTAGCTTTGTTAGAATATATTTATGATTAATTTAAGCCGGACAATTATTAGGCGCTATTTGCCACTTAATTGTTCTAAATCTGTTATGGGTTTAGGGTCGGCTTCTTGCTTATCATAATGTTACGGATAGCTCTTTGATGATAAACGAAAGGCCGGCCCCAAAAGGGTCGGTTTTTCGTCCAGCTCAGCTCGATAAATTCTTGGCCGGTCTCTCGCTTATCATCAAAAGAGAATCAGGAAAACTTGATTTTCCTTAAGAAAGATGTTTTGCTAAAGTTAATATTGACTATTTTTAGATGATATTAATTTCTGCTTGTTTTAGCTACATGAAAAAATATTAAAAATATGAGTATCATAATTAGCCAAGTATCAAAATTGAATAAAAATTATAATCCGACCAGGCCGGCTAATTTAAGTTATACAAGACGTTAACATATCCAATACACGACATGACTTAAGAAAGCCGGCCAAATATGGTCGGTTTTTTTGTAAACCGAAGGAGGTGGTTGGTTAGATCTGGATGTTGAGCGATTTGTTAAGGAGGGCGTGGTTTACGGTTCTTGCAGGGATGCGCATAAGTCGAATGGGTTAGAATGCCCAGAATCTGAGGAGGAGCAGAAGGAATGCCACAGTGTTAACTGGTCTGTGAGGTGCCATAATACTGGGTGTCTGGTTGAACGTAACTCAACGAGGAGGTAATTGCGATGACTGACAGGAAACAGCAGTGCAACGGCGGCAATCCTTGCGAGGGGGATGGGGTGAAAATCAGAGAGAGGACTGATACACCAAAGCGAGAAGTAAGGGGGACTTCGGAGGGGCTTATACGCCATGATGACCCATTTGTTGACTGGGTCTTGAGTCCGATGACAGCTTAGGCGGTTCGTGCCTTGGTTGTTGGAACGAAAAACGCCTGGAGTGTGTGAACTTCAGGCGTTTTCTTATTTGGAAGTTTAGAAGATTTGTGATATTATAGATTTACGGTGGCGTGGTCGGGGTGACCCGACTTGAACGGGCGACCTCACGCCCCCCAGGCGCGTGCTCTACCAACTGAGCTACAC
>JABMQE010000067.1 GCA_013203415.1 Candidatus Falkowiibacteriota bacterium
ATTGCCATAATCCGTCATTATGATAGTATGTAAATAGAAAAAGCATTAAAATATTCTCATGAATTGTCCTTTTTGCGATAAAGAAATTATAGCTACTCAAAAAATCTACGAGACCCAAACGGAATATGTAATCTACAATATCCGCCCAGCCAACAAAGGCCATTGTCTTGTGGTTCCAAAAAGGCACGTTCAAAACATCACCCAACTTACAGACGAAGAAGCAGCCAGTTTAATCAAAACTGTAAAATATATTTACAAAAAATTAAAAGAACACCTAAATCCCGTTGGCTTTAATAATGGTTTTAATGATGGCGAATATGCTGGTCAAACAGTAGAACATTTTCACTTCCACATCATCCCCAGATTCAAAAATGATAATCTTCCCGAATTTCACCTCTTCCACCGCGACCCTAAAACCAAACGCAATTTTTCAGATGAAGAAATAAAACCATTTGTTGAAGAGTTTAGAAAAATATTAAATCCGCTATAAATCTGCTTTAATCTGCTGTATCATGTCTAAACCAAAATTCATAATAATAGATGGCAACGCCTTGCTTCATCGCGCTTGGCATGCCCTTCCACCCTTAACAACAACCAAAGGCCAAATTGTTAGTGGTGTCTATGGCTTCACATCAATATTCCTCAAAGTTCTAAAAGATTTGGAGCCGGATTATGTTGCTGTTACTTTTGACAGAAAAGAAAAAACCTTCCGCCACAAAGAATTTAAAGATTATAAAGCTAAAAGAAAAGAACAGCCCCAAGAGCTCTACAACCAAATCCCAATCCTAAAAAATCTCCTAACTACTTTCAACATCAAAACTTTAGAAAAAGTCGGCTTCGAAGCAGACGATGTAATAGGCACCCTTGCAAAAAAAGTAGGGGATAAAGTAAAAACCATAATCGTCACCGGCGATTTAGACACCCTCCAACTCGTAAACGATTCAATCGAGGTCTACACCCTTAAAAAAGGTTTAAGCGATACTTTTATTTATGATACTGCGGCTGTTAAAGAAAGATATGGCTTAGCTCCCGACCAAATGATAGATTACAAAGCTCTTCGCGGCGACCCCAGTGATAATATCCCTGGCGTTAAAGGCATTGGCGAAAAAGGCGCAACTGATTTAATCAAAGAATTTGGCACTCTCGAAAACGTTTATAAAAATATAGATAAAATAAAAAAACAACGCACCAAAAAACTCCTCACCGAACACAAAGCAGAAGCATTACAAAGCAAAAAACTCGTCACCATTGTAGAAGATGTAAAAATAGATTTCAATTTAGAAGATTTTATTGTTAAGCCTATAAACCAAACCGAAGTGGTAAAACTTTTTCAAGAGCTAAACTTCAAATCATTATTAGGTCGCTTACCTCACGTAGGGGCGTATGGCCATACGCCCCTACAAAACAAAACAAAGCAAAAAAAATCCGAACAAGCATCTCTTTTTCCAACAACCAAACAAAAACCAAAAATCCCGCACAACAAGAATTATCACCTTATCCAAACCGAGGAAGATTTAGATAAATTCATAAAAAAATTAAAAGATCAAAAAATCTTTGCTCTTGATACCGAAACCACGGACTTTAATGCCTTAAACGCAAAACTCTTAGGCATCAGCTTTTGTTGGGAGGACGGCGAGGCCTATTATGTCGCAACCAACAATCTGCAATCCGCAATCAAAAATCTAAAACCGATTTTGGAAGACCCAAAAATCCAAAAATTCGGCCAAAACATAAAATACGATCTTAAAGTTCTGCATCGAGCAGGCCTGTCCCCCGACCTGTCTCCCGAAGCCTTGGCGAAGGGAGAAGCTCCAAAAGGAGCGAAGGGGGGGGTAGATCTCCAAGGAATCATATTCGATACCATGATTGCCAGCTACCTCCTAAACCCCGGCACCCGCGGCCATGGTTTAGACAACCTCGCCTTTGTAGAATTCGGTCACCAAATGATAGCTATGGAAGATTTAATCGGTAAAGGCCAAGGCAAAATCTCTGTTGACGAAGTCCCAACCGAGGATTTAGCCCAGTATTCTTGTGAAGATGCCGACTTTACCTGGCGCCTAAAAGACCAATTAGAAAAAAAGCTAAAAGATTCCAACAACTTTGGCCTTTTAGCAAAAATGGAAATTCCGCTCATCCTTGTCTTAGCCGAAATGGAAGAAAACGGTGTTATGATTGATAAAAATTTCTTAAACAAAATGTC
Organism: Candidatus Falkowiibacteriota bacterium; assembly: GCA_013203415.1. GTDB lineage: Bacteria > Patescibacteriota > Patescibacteriia > UBA2591 > JABMQE01 > JABMQE01. Next base: position 2,201 of record JABMQE010000067.1, read on the forward strand.
CAAAAGCGTTCTTAAAAAAATTACTCTCTTAGAATCTAACATCTATAACCTTGCCGGTAAAAAGTTTAATGTCCGCTCCCCACTCCAACTTAAAGAAATCCTATTTCAAAAACTAGGCCTCCCAACTTTAGGTTTAGGCAAAACCAAAACCGGCGTCTCAACAGCAGCCGGCGAACTAGACAAACTAAAAGGCAAACATAAAATTATAGATTTAATTTTGGAGCACCGCGAACTTTCAAAACTCCAAAGCACATACATTGACGCCCTCCCAAAACTAGCCGATAAAAACGACCGCGTTCACACCAGTTATAATCAGACCATAACCGCCACTGGCCGGCTTTCAAGCTCCGACCCAAACTTGCAAAACATCCCCATCCGAACCGAACTCGGTCGTGAAATTCGCAAAGCTTTTGTAGCTCCCAAGGGCTTTAAAATAATTGCCGCCGACTATTCCCAAATCGAACTCCGTATTGTCGCCTCTCTTGCCAACGACCCGATTATGATATCAATCTTTAAGGGCAATCAGGATATTCATACCGCCACTGCCGCCTATATCCATGATATCCCCGAAGAGCAAGTTGATAAAGACCTCCGCCGGACAGCCAAAGGAATAAATTTCGGCGTGCTTTACGGCATGGGCGCTGCGGGCATCGCAAGCCGCACTGGCCTCTCCCGGGCAGAGTCCCAGGAATTTTTAGATAAATATTTTGGCCGCTTTAAACATGTCCAAAGCTATCTTAATCGCACAGTCGAACTCGGCCGCGAGTCCGGCCAGGTGGAAACCTTGTTCGGCCGCGTCCGTTATCTTCCGGACTTAAACTCCGGTGTCCAGCAAATCCGCGCTTCAGCCGAACGCATGGCCTTAAACCATCCTGTCCAAGGCACAGCCGCCGACATTATGAAACTCGCCATGATAAATGTCCATAATCGCTTTAAAAAAGAAGGACTAACTAAGGATTCCTCACCCGTTATCTCCCCCTTACCAAGGGGGAGAATTAAAGAGGGGGTTAA
>JABMQE010000068.1 GCA_013203415.1 Candidatus Falkowiibacteriota bacterium
ATGATGATCACTCAGTAAGAAATTATGACGATGAACTTTAGAAGCATAACAGAATTTCAAAAAGATTTTAGAAAATTATCCAAAAAGTTTAAATCCTTGGATAGTGATTTAATAGAGTTTAAAAAAGTTTTGAGCGAAGCGCCTTTAGGTATTGGCAAACATTTTAATGTTATTACAAAAGCTGGTTCTATATACATTATTAAGGCTAGATTTTTTTGTAAAAGTTTGAAGAAAAAAGACCTAAGGATTATCTATGCTTATGTTGAAAATCATCAAGTGGTAGAAATGATTGGCATTGAATTTCTAGAAATATATTTTAAAGGCAATAAAGAAAAAGAGGATAGACAAAGAATAAGAAATTATTTGGAAAATTGTAGTTAGACCACCCACTGACTCCATAGTGGCGGGAGCCCTGTGGAGCCCAGATGTAAACGGACAATTCGGCTCCGTAGCCTTCGCTTCCCCGCAAAAGCGGGGTCAGCTCGGGACTGTGGAGCCAGCGAACGAGAGAAAGGAAGTCCTAATTATAGGCAAGGAATGTCATAATTGAGGGTATCAAAATTTTTATTCTTCTTGATTTTTATTTTTAAGGAAGGTATAATTTAAACAGCTAAGCCATTTTTTTAATCATATGGAGACAGGTCTAAGAGAAAAATTTTTAAAAGTTTATGCTAACGTGCCGCTTAAACTAAGGGATGGTGCTATTTTACTCTTGGGTGACGAAAAGAGGCCAATTACTTGGAACGTGGCTTACCTTGAGGTGCGGGAAAATACTGAAGCAAGTAAAGAAATATTGGAAGGACTAGAAAGGTTAGATTTAATTTAAGAATATGTCAAGCATAAATAAACAGCCCTCCCAAGAGGAGAGGGACTTAATTATAGCCCGTTTAGAGGTTCTTTCGCCAGAACTCCATTTTGCTAGTGGAGGTAATTTCCAAGATTTTTCCAGGAAAGATATGATAAAGCAAATAAAAGATAATACCAAGGTTGGCAGAGAATTTGTGGCAACCGAATTTGAATTTTTAAGGGCTATTGGAGATGGGTCTCTAATGAAGGTGTTAAATACCAGTGATTAATATTTTATGTCAAGAATTATACTTGTAACTAATCCAGCTAATGATAATGATCAACCGACAAAATATTTAGATTCATGGTCGGAACTTATTATAGAAGCGGTAAAAAAACAAAAAGATACGCTTATTTTTGAGTTAAAGAAAGAACGGGCGAATAAGCAGGAATTAACTCAACTTATTCAAAAGGAGAAACCACAATTAATTGTATTTAATGGACATGGAAATAATAAGTCAATAACTGGTTTTGATCAAAAAGTACTTATTAGATGTGATGACAACGAACATTTGCTCAAGGAAAAAATTGTCCATTCAATGTCATGCGATTCGGGAAAGGAATTAGGCCCAAAGTGTATAAAATTAGGCACATTATCTTACATTGGCTATAGCAAGGAATTTAAACTGGTTCATTTGGGTAAACAGACTAATCAGGAAAGATTAGATGACCAAGTGGCCGGATTTTTTTTAAGACCGGCGTTTGAAGCAATTTTGGCATTGATTGAAGGTGCCACAGCAGGAGAAGCGCATGAAAGATCACAAAAGATATATTTGGAAAATTTAAGAACATTAGTGACTAGCCGTCTCACAGAGCTTAACACGGAAGTAGCTAGCCGACTGTATCATAATTTAAAATATCAGGTTTGTTTAGGTGATCTCGCAGCAAATTTTTAGTAGAACTTCGTGCAGTAGTATGCTCACTAATATCATGTCATAAAAAATCACCCCGCAATGTGCGGGGCGGTTTTTTAAAAAGTTTAGGCAAGTTTGATTTTTGGGTTTTAATCTGCTATAATTTACAATTATGTTGATATTGATTAAAAAATTAAAAAATAAAGAGCACTTTCGGCATAAAGATATTTTATACGCGATTTTAATTTTTGTTTTAATTGCGGTTTTTAGTTATCTTACTAAAAATTATTTTTATGATTATTATTTGGTGCGCCAGGTTGATAATACTTCTGGGGCAATTCTTTCGCAAGTTTTTGCTACTTCTGCTTTATGGATTTTAGGCCTTGCTTTCTCGGTATTATTTTATTTGTTAGTTAGATCGCGAATTCGGATAGCGCCTTTAATTTTATGGGCGTTATTATTTTTTGTAAATGTCTTTTTTTGGTTTGTTAATCTAAAATTTGTCCGCTTTACGGGGGTTGAGGTTAATCCTCTTTTTACCACCCAGATAAAAGGGTCTTCCCACATGCTTATAAATGCGATAAAAGATTTTTCAACTTTTATCTGGCTCGCTTATCTGGTTTTGATATTTACGTTTCTTTATCAGATGTTTAAAAATATTAAAAGAACTCTTTTGGGTATTATGTTTTTTTGTTTTATATTTTTTCTCGCCGGTTTATCCTTATTTTTGTTCAATTTTTCTTTTAAGAGTTTGCAAGAATATATTGTACCTCATAATTATTTTGTATATTATACCAAAGATTCTCCTGGTACGGTTTTTAGCCGAAAAAAATCCAAAGACGATGATTCATTAGCAGAGGATAATTTAGGTTTTTTAGAAAAACTAAAGAGTTTTGGTTTTTCCTATGATGTAGACGAAGCGGCTATTTCTTATCATAGGCGCATTTATGACTCTTCTTCTCCTGCCCTTTTACCAGCTAAAATAAAGAGCAAGCCCAATATATTAATTGTATTTTTAGAATCTTTTTCAAATGATATTACCAGCATCCATAATCAAAAATTACCAGGCCTAACGCCGAATTTGGAAAAAATGGCTAATCACGATAACACGACATTATTTAACCATTATTATAGTGCTTCGACCCCAACAGTTCTTGGATTAATTTCGCAATTATGCTCTTTTTTACCGCCGACCGGTCATGAGGAAATGAAACAAGACGGCACTTTAGTATATCACCAGTTAATGTGCCTGCCGGATGTTTTAAGGAATAATGGCTATAATGATGCTTTTTATCTGCATGCAGTTGAAAAATCATTTTCCAATAAAGATAAGATTTTACAAAGCGCTGGTGTGGATGATGAAAGAATTTACGGCAAAGATGAAATTTTTTCTTTTATTAAGACCCGCAATTTAGAGGATTCGGTCGGCCTCGAGCCATTATCTTGGGGTTATTCCGACCATCAGTTATATCCGGTTTTTTGGGAATTAATGCAGGAGGTAAAAGAAGAGCCGTTTTTGGGCATGATGACTACTATTGATACTCATATTCCTTACACAAGTTCGAAAGATATTATAGAGTATCCGGGCAGTAAAACCAATGATGCGTTTAATGCTTTTTATACTGCGGACCATGCTTTTGGCCAGTTTTGGGATAAATTTATTAATAGCGATTTAAGAGATACGACTATTTTGGTTGTGGTTGCCGACCACGCGGTTTTCCCGGCTGTTTATGCCGACAAGCAGGATTTGTTTGATGATGCCGGAAATAAAGCTTCTTTTGATGAAACGCTTTTTATGATGTATATTCCTGATTCTATTTTGCCTAAATCTGTTGAGACCTTTTCGTCTAGTATAGATTTTGCGCCCACCTTGCTTCATGTCCTTGGCATTAATTTGCCTAATTTTTTTGAGGGGCATTCGATTTTTTACGACCGTTATTTATATCCAAACCTTTTAGGCGCTAATGAATTTCAATTGTATATTAACCAGCTTGCGAGTACGGGCGAGCGGGATATTAGCTTTGATTCCCCTAGATTTATTAAGGATTATGAAAGTGAAGACTTGGCCAGCGATACTTTTACCCTAAGCGATTACCTTCAATATTATGAATGGAAACGCCGGATGCTTAAAGAGGGCAGGTTTTGGAAAATAGATTGTGTTGATGCTTCGTGTTTTAATCTTGATAAGCCCCAATTAATCGCGCATGCCGGCGGGGGGATTTTGGGATTAACATATACAAACTCGAAAGAAGCGCTCGAGCGGAATTATTCGGAGGGTTTTAGGTATTTTGAAATGGATTTTTCCTGGACATTAGATGACGAGCTGGTTTTGATTCATGATTTTAAGCAAACTTATAAAAATCTTTTTGGGCGGGAAGACGGGGTGCCTTATGGTTTGTTTTTTAAGAATATAAAGATGAAGCACGAATTAACCCAGATGAACATAGAAGATCTTTTTTACTGGATTGATAATCATCAAGACGCAAGGATTGTTACTGATGTAAAGGAAAGAAATATTGAGGCGATGCAATATATTGCGCAAGCTGATTATAGTGATTATTTTATTGTGCAGGTTTACAATGAAAAAGAAATAAAAATAGCAGAGGATTTGGGTTATGAGAATATTATTCTAACTCTTTATCAGGCGAATTATGATAATGATAGAGTGCTTGATATTGCCGGTAAATACGATTTGTTTGCAATTACTATGAATCAGGAAAGGGCAGGCCGGGAGGGTCTGGCTAAAAAATTAAACGAAAAAGGGGTAATGGTTTATTTGCATACAATAAACGACTTGGAAAAACTTACCGACTTGCGAGCTTTGGGGGCAGGCGGGTTTTATACAGATTTTATTACGCCTCGGGATATTGCTTCGATTAAGTAAAGTTAAAATTATTGCCCCCGCAGTTTGCGGGGTGATTTTTTTATGTTATAATTTAATTATATAATTAATTATATAATTAATTATTTTTGATTTTATGGATTCGACAAGCTCACCACAAGTGGATTTAACAAGTTCACCACAAGTGAAAAGGATTTTTTTGGTTATTATTATTTTTATAATAGTGGTTTTTGGAGTGCGGTTTATCGCTGGTGGAAGCGAGGATGATTGGATTTGCGAGGATGGAAAATGGATAAAACATGGAGTGCCTGTTGCGCCTATGCCAACTAAACCTTGCCCGCTAACCTCGGACCAGAAGAGAGTGGAGAAATATATTAGAGAGAATATAGGTGAGATTAGTTCGATTGATGCGGTTTTGGGCGGAACTTGGCATGTTAGCGATGTTGGGTTTTTAGGAGGGGGCATTGTTGGCGTGATTTATGAAGACGGGCATATTGAGGCCCGGTTTTTGGCAGAATACGAGGTTTTTGAAGGGGAAGTTTTTTTGAGTAATGTTCAGGCGTTGGAGTGAGGCGGGAATTAAGTAATTAAGTAATTAAGTAATTGAGTAATCAAGTAATTGACTATTGGCCAAGACAGGCCTTTTTTGTTTGATGTTTTTGGGGATTTATTGTAAGATGTAAGAAGTAAGAGGTATTTTATTATTAAGCTGATATTTTTATGTACAGGACACATACTTGCGGAGAATTGAATATAAAAGATAAGGGCAAGGAAGTTATGCTTTCGGGCTGGGTTAATTCCAGACGCGACCATGGGGGTGTTATTTTTATTGACCTTAGAGACAGGTATGGGATTACGC
>JABMQE010000069.1 GCA_013203415.1 Candidatus Falkowiibacteriota bacterium
ATATTTTTTTATTTTTATTTCTTTTGCCACTGCTTGTCCTGACGAACAAGAAGTTCTTCTGCACGCAGGGGTTCGGCCATAAGCTCTTTTACAATCCGTTCCATGCGAGAGCCCTGGGAGCCCTTGATTAGGAGGAGGTCGTTCTTTTTTAGGCGGTCTTGGACAAAAAGGCCGGCTGCTTTGGTATCGCTAAAAGCGAAAATATGATCTTTGTCCATGCCGACACGGCGGGCGCCGCGGCTAATATCACGACTTAGCTCGCCAACCACAACAAGATAGTTTATGCCGGCTCTGGCAATTTCGCGGCCAAGGCGGCGATGCTCTTCTTCGGCTATCTTGCCAAGCTCCAGCATATCCCCCATTATCGCCCATTTGCTGCCTTTTGATTTTAGCTTAACCAAAGTTTCTGTAGCGGCTATGGCGGCCAAAGGAGAAGAGTTATAGGTATCATCAATAATTTGGGAATGTTTTATACCTTTTAGCAGGTTCATGCGGCCAGGCAGGATTTTATAATTTTTTAGGCTTTCGGATATATGGACTAATGTGACGCCATAAGCAACGCCAACACTGGCGGCGGCCAAGGCGGCATAAATTTGATGAGTGCCTAAGGCCTTTGGCAGGGCGGCTGGGACAACGCTTGAGTTGGTTGCTAATTTGAAAGTGATGCCTGAATCACCCGTAAATTTAACTTCTTTGGCAGTAACATCGACTTTGGGATTTAGGCCGTAGGTTAAAATTTTTGATTTTATGTCTTGCTTTAATTCTTCGCTTGAGGAATCATCATTATTAATAATAGACCAGCCATTGGGACGGACGGCTAAAAGCAGGGACTTTTTTTCGGCCAGGACGTTTTCTATGGTTTTGAAAAATTCTAAATGGGTAGGGCTTACGGCTGTAACGATGCCTATTTTAAGAAGTTTTGGGGGAATGATTTTTAATAAGTATTTGATATCGCCCGGCTTATCGGCACCCATTTCTAAAATAAGAATTTCCGGATATTTGCGGGAGCCGATAGTTGCCAAGAAAAAACCCTTGATTAAAACAGCCAGCCAGCCAATGGGAGATTTTCCATGGGAGCGGGAGCCAAGAATGGAAAGAGGAAGGCCGATTTCGTTATTATAATTTTTTTCGCTTTTGCGGACCAGATAATTTTTATATAGAACAGCAAAAACCGCCTCTTTAACCGAGGATTTACCAACACTGCCTGTGATTGCGATGATGTCGGGCTGGTGGCGAAGAAGTGTGGTGTGAGCAAGGAATCTTAATATGTTGTGTAAGACAGAGCGCATGTTGTTTGCTGTTATACGTTATGGGTTATACGTTATACGTTATTTATTTTTTATTCTATCATTGGTGCTAGCAATTAAACCATTAAGTTTCGCTTGTACTTTATCAACTTGTTTTAAGAATTTGTTTAATGTTTCTTCATTTATATATCCATTATCAAAACTTATATATAAATCGCTTCTAACCTCCTCGAGGCAACCCATTGCTACGCCATAGAATTTTAGACTTTCTTTATAAAAGTATCTGCCAAAACCCTCGGCAATATTTGCTACTGTTCCCCTGGCGCTTTCTCTTAAGTGTTTTTTAATGTTCCATTCCTCTGTTTTTGGAAAAACCCTGATAATAATATAAACACCCCGACATAATTTTCTTGCTTCTTGCCAAACCTCTAAATCAACCAACTTTTTGATTGTCATTTTTTATTTTTAACTTTAAACGTATAACTTATAACGTATAACTTATAACAACGCGTCATCCCTCATCCGGCGGGATTTCGTAGTAATTTAGAATAAATTTGGCGATTTTACCGAATATGGGGCCAGTGGAGTCGGCGGCATAGCTGACGTTTTTTACGTGGTCGAGCTTAACAATAGCAAGAAAACGAGGATTGTCAACCGGAGCAAAACCAACAAAAGAATGGATGGTTAAATCGGAATAGCCGCGGGCGTCTTTTTTTGGAACAAGGGCAGTGCCGGTTTTGCCGCCAACATAATAGCCCGTAACACCAGCTTTTCCGGCATGGCCGTTTCTGATGACCGAAACCAGAATAGCGCTTAGGTTGCTGGCGGTTTTTGCGCTTAGAACGCGGCCTAGGGATTTTGGCTCGGTTTTGGTTTTAGAGCCATCGGGATTTATAGTTTCGGCGATTATATAGGGTTTAACCAAGATGCCACCATTGGCGATGGCTGTATAGGCAGTAAGCATTTGCAAGGGAGTAGCAGTAATGCCATGGCCGTACGAGGCAGTAGCGGCATAGATTTCACCCCTTTTATCCAGGGAGCTAATATCGCCGGGGCTTTCCGGGGAGAGGCTTATGCCTGTTGGCTTGCCAAAATTAAATTTTTTAACATAGTCGGTAAAAACTTCCTGACCGGCCTGGCGCATGGCAAAAATGGCACCGGTATTTAAGGACTCTTCTAAAACCTGAATCATGTTGCGGATGCCATGAGCTTTTTGGTCGGAATTTCTTAAGGTATAAACATCGATTTTGACTTCGCCAGTATCGTCGTAGGTTGTTTCGGGAGTTACACTTAAGCTATCCAAGGCCGCGGCCATGGTTATCGGCTTAAAAATAGAGCCCGGCTCGTAGCTTTCGGCAACTACCTGATTTTTATAAACATTAATATCTTCGACTTTGGAATAATTATTTGGGTCGAAATCTGGATAACCGCAAAGCGCCAAAATAGCGCCGGTCTTTGGATCCATAATAGCTATGCTGCCGGAATCGGCCCCGTATTTTTCCACTCCTTCTTTTAGGGCGAAGCAGGCATTAAACTGGATGGCGTTATCTATTGTTAAAACAAGATGGGAACCGGGGATTGCCTCTTTAACAATATCTTTTTTAGAGGTAGGAATCCAGTTGCCCAAGGTATCGGTTTCTAACGAGAGCTTTCCTTCCTGGCCGGCTAGAATCTCTTCGGCCGCGCCTTCCAGGCCGTACTGCCCTACCCGCCTGTTTTCGTCAAAGCCCAAAAAACCTGTTAGGTGGCCATATATGTTTGCTTCGGGATAAAGACGAAAATCCTGCGGCACAAAGCCAAGGCCAGGGCTTTCTAGGGCTTTAACCTGGGCGACCTGTTCGTCGGTGGCGTATTTTAGAACAGGTTCGTAGGGATCGTCTTCTTTTATAAATTTGGCTTTTAGCTCCTCCTCGTTAAGATTTAGGATTTGGGCGACTTCACGGCTTAGCTTTACGGGATTAGTTATTTTTTCCGGAATAGCATAAATTTCGTGGCGCTTTTCGTTGGTGGCGATTGGATAAAGATTGTTGTTTATATTATAATCATTTCTTTTTATAAAAATCTGGCCGCGGGTGGGATTTAGATTTTGGTAAATTTTATGCTGGCCAGAGGCAAGAGCAGTATAAACCTCGCCGCGGACCACCTGAATATTAAAGAGCTGGAGGACTAAAAAACACCCCAAAATAAAAATAACTATGGCGAGAGCAGAAATACGATCGAGCTTGAATTTCTTTCTTTCGGAAACCATACTATTTATATTACCCCATTTTTTAAATTGTACTTATTTTACAGAAGCGATAGCTACATCATTATTGCCAATATATTTAATATTGTCAACTTCCACTAAGCCCAATGCTTCGGCCTCTTTTTTAATTTTTGAGATTGCTTGGAGTTTGGCGGTTTTAATTTCCAGCTTTTCGTTAACCAATTTTAACTCGCCTGCTCTATCTTCTAATTCCCGGAGTTTGTAGCCGGTTTTTGTAATACCATTGACCTGGAATAAATAAACGCCAAATATCAAGATAACAATAATACAAATAGCAAGGCTATAGCGGGTATAGGGACAATCGTCTTTTATTTTTTTGGCCTTGTTGCTGGAATAGCAATATTTTCGCCTAAACAAGCGGTGGAATTTAGACACTTTTTTATTTATTATTTAGTTATTTATTATTTATTATTCTTTTTTTCTACTACCCGGAACTTGGCAGAGCGAGAGCGTGGATTATCTTTAACTTCTTGAGCTGCTGGGGTTATTGGTTTTTTGGTTATGATTTTTAGAGCCGCCTCGTGGCCGCAGCGGCAGATGGGAAAAGCAGGCGGACAAAGGCAATCGCGGGATTCATGGACAAAAAACTGCTTAACAATTCTATCTTCCAAGCTATGGAAGGAAATTATTCCCAGCCGGCCACCGGGCTCCAGAACTCTAACGCATTGAGGTAAAATTTGTTTTAAGTTTTTGAGTTCGTTGTTTGTTTCAATGCGCAGGGCCTGGAAAACCCTGGTGGCTGGATGTATACTCCGCTTTTGACATACAGAGCGGAGCTTGCCTGACCCCTTTGAAAAGCCAGACTTTTTGTTATTTTTTTGACCCACGACTATTTTAGAAAGTTCGAAAGTGGTGTTAATCGGCTGAATCTTGCGGGCTCTAACAATGGCCTTGGCGATTTTTTTGGCATTCGGCTCTTCGCCGTATTGTTTGAAAATGCGGGTAAGCTCCCCTTCTGGCCAGGTATTAATAATGTCCTTGGCTGTAATAATCCGTCTTCCGTCTTCTGTCTCCTGTTTTCTTGTGAACCTCATGTCTAGCTCTTCTTCTTTTCGAAAAGAGAAGCCGCGGTTAGGGGACGTAAGCTGAGCTTGTGAAAAGCCAAGGTCGAGAAGAATACCGTTAATTGGATGATGATTAAATTTTCCATGGATTATTTTTTCTAAATCCTTGTAGTTAGCATTTACAACAACAAGGTTTGGAATTTTTTTTGATTTAACGTGTTTGATTGATTCCTCGTCTAGATCGATGCCAAGGACTTGGCCAAGCGGTAAAACTTTTTTTGCTAACTCTTCCGCATGGCCGGCTCCGCCTAAAGTACAATCAATAAAATTTTGACCAGGGACAGGGTTTAAGTATTTTATCACCTCCTTTTTTAGAACTGATGTGTGGTGATACATTTTCAAAATTAAATATGAAATATAAAATATGAAAAATACAAACTATAAAATGAAAAAATTTTTATTTTTAATATGTGTTTTTTGTATTTTATACTTTATTTTGAGCTATACTCCAAGTTCTCCGAGTGTCTCTGCGATATCGCCGGAGTTTTCCTCGGTGTTCTTTTTATAATTTTCCCAAGTTTCAAAATCCCAGATTTCCAAACGGCCGTAAAGACCGGTGACTACGACTTTCTTTTTTAGGTCGGCATATTTTTTTAAGTATTAGGGAACAAGAACCCGGCCTTGGCTATCGAGCTCGGAATCCATAGCACCGGCAAGCATAAGGCGGGAAAAAGCGCGGGAGTTGGTTTGGCTTATGGGTAGGGCGGAAAGTTTTAGGGCGAGCTTTTCCCATTCGGCTTGGGGATAGAGAAACAAACAGTTATCTAAACCACGGGTGATGACAACACCCTTGGCGAGGTCTTTTCTGAACTTTACAGGAATTGCCAGACGACTTTTATCATCTATATTATGTTTATATTCTCCGATGAACATGAGGTTCAAATCATTATTAGTTATCCACAATTCCCCACTTTCTTCCACATTGATTTTATTATACCCCACAACATAACACTGGTCAAACCTTTTTACCCACTTTATAATTGGCTAATTTTAGGTAAAAATATTGATTGCTGGGGGTAGAGTGTGGATAAGATTTAATTTGACTAAAAAATATGAAAGGAGTATTATGGGTTATATTGTGGATAACTCACGATAGGCCAAAGGAGAGGTTGATCATGAATGAAAAATATATAGAGCTGATAAAACGGATGGCGCGGATTCATAATACCAATAATGGTGCTTGCCAGTCGCTGGGTATGAATCTCCGCAGATTTAAGCGGATCTGCCTTGAACTTGGGATTGAAACGCCGACCGAGAGAAACAGGAGAGTAGAAAGAGAGGAACAGGAGTTTCTTGCGCAACTGGCGCTGGAGAAAAAACCATAACTGTGAGGGAGGTGACCCCGCACCAAAGCCCGACAATGTTTGATGCAAGGTACTGTCTACTGCACGGAGACGCCTCCCACCTACGCCGAGGCTTCGGCGGGCAGGTCGGCTTTGTTCGGATAAAAAGCACCTTTTTTGCGGAGGCTTGATGCGGGGCGAGAGTCGGACTTGGCAGTGCCTGTATGACTTTCAATAATTTATGTTTTGACTCTAATCTCATCGAAGGAGGTGAAGGCGCAGATGAGAAAGACGCCGGCCCCGAAGTGGGAAGTTGAACGAGTGGCAAGGATGTATGACACGAACAAAGAGGCGGCAAGGGCTTTGGGCGTTACTCCCCTCACCTTTGTACGGCTGTGTAAGGAATATGATATTGAGACGCCGTGGGAAAGGCGGAGGAAGAGGGCGGCAGCGCAAAGAGAACTGACAGAAAATCGCAGAGAGGAGGATGAGTTTAAGCATGAGACGACGTTTCAGCGTCCCATTAAATAAAGAAGTAAGACAACAGGATTGGAGGTGATAAGCAGGTAATCTGCAGGAGATGTAGTTGAGCTTGAAGGGCAGTATCACTCGAGGACGAGGAGGTGCGTTATGTTGTGCTTTTTGACGAAGAAGAATAAGGGATTCACGCTGGTTGAGCTGCTGGTCGTTGTGATCATCGTCGGTATCCTGGCGGCTGTTGCTATCCCGATGTATCAGGGAGCGACCGACCGGTCCAAGGCGAGCGAGGCAGTTGTGGCCTTGGGTACTATCCGAAGCGCCCTGCGGGTGTATTACGCGGAACACGCTGTGTATCCGGTCCATGCCGACACCGTGCAGGTCGACAGCTTGGGCCTGGACCTGTCGAGCGACGATCTGCTTGGGCGGTATTTCGACAATAGCGACTACAGCTATACCGGGGATGCTACGACGTTTATGATCATCGCCACTGGGGGGACGGATCCGGACACTGCGCCACGTGCAGACGAAGTGGACGGTGCTGTCCGGACCATGGACGAGGACGGTGATCTCGGGAGCAGATGAGGAATAGTGTAGGCGGCGTGGGCGAGCGGCCGATGCCACTGGACTATAAATCCAGATACATCACCGGTTCAAATCCGGTCGACGCCATCCATAAGAACTGGTTGACAGAAAAAGAATGGTACTATAAGATTGGGAAGTGAGCCCAACACGCCATGGCGAGGTTTTGGGTGGATAGCAAGGAAGCAGCTGGATTCTGTCGCGTGTAGCTACAGCTTTCTACCTGCTGATTATCCTTGAGTTTCGCAACCACTATATGTGGAATCCCCTGATGGGAGTAACGACCCTCAACTCGCGGCACCTTGCCATGGCTTTCGACTAATGCGGGGCTGACCGGTACTCGTACCTTGGTATGAGTAGGAAGCGTGGCGACTCATGCTTCCCAGCCCCGACCACTACGGAGCATGGGGTTGTTCCCTCCACCTTGGAGTAAAGAGGTCCTGAACCCCCCCCAAGCTCCCTCGCAGAGAGCACAAACTTTTGATACTGGCATGTTATGCAGTAGAAAAAGGATTGTGCTCTCTTTTTTATTAATTTATTAATTTATTGGTTTATTGGTTTATTGGTTTATTGCGCCCAGCTCCAGTTTTATAAACTGGGGCTGGGCTTTTATTAATTTATTGTTTTTTATTTACGTAATTGTTTACGTAAACTGCTCCGGAGCATGCTCCGGAGCCCTCCTAACGGAGGACAGGCAAAACTTTTTGGAATAGAAAAACGGACTACATAATAGTACTGCAGTCCGTTTCGATTTCGACGTAATGAGCCAGCTTGGCGGGTTCCCCTACTCGTTGGGGTCCTTGTCCTTATCCTCGCCCGAACAGACGCCGGAACAGGAGAGTCCCTGTAAATTTGCCAGGAACTCGAAAGCCCTGAGCCTGTCGCCGTTGAACCGTTCGTCTGCGAAACGGACGAACATTCGAACGGCCCTCACGTTGACAGGGTTGAGCATCATTTTCAGGAGGTTGTCGATTCCCGCGAGACCCTCGAGTACAGGGCCGACTTGCCGCTGGACTACGCCGTTGAGATCCTCCTCTGCGACAAGTTTGACCTCGACTTCAAGGATTCTCTTGGCCAAGGCGTCGATGCTTTCCCGCATCTCAATCATGCCCTGCTTGACCGCCTCTATGAACCCCTCAGGAGCAGCGGTCTGGACTGCCTCCTTGGAAACAGGGGTAGTCTTCTTGCCCCGCTTTTTACCCCCCTCCTTGGTGGGCTTTGCCTTGATCAACGGCAGCCCTGCCAGCTCGAGCCGTCTGTTCCAGCCCTTGACTATGCGGCCGTCCCAGTTGGCAATACTCCAGACCGACCGCAAGTTCTTGTAATGCTGGCCAGCATTTGACAGACCTTGGAGGTCGATGACCCCGACGGTTCCCAGTTTCTCTACATGCTCTGAGGCGAACAGGGCCTGCTCTAAGGTGCTCTCGGGTGTTAAGTTGAGGCGAGAAAGCTTTTTTCCGGGCATAACTAACTCCTCTCCTTGTTGGATGTTTGGTTCTTTTCTCTCCTCGTCTTGAGTTGCCGCCTCCTTTCCTTTTTTAGGATTGGTTGATTTGACTGATATTTAAGAATAGCAGATTGTTTAGGGAAAGTCAATGTTTAGGAAGACCTTGTCCCTGACAATGTTGGTAATGTTTTGTGTGACGGACATTCGGGCTCCACAGCCCCTCATTCGCTGTTGCTCATTTCGGGGACTATGGAGCCAGCAGCGGACTATGGAGCCAGCGGGTCCTTGTAGTCTGACAAACGTTTGTCAGACTACAGGTATTTTGGAATTTGTCAATGTTTTAGAAAAGGAAAGACGGCTGCACTAGGCGCACAGCCGTCTTTTATCGCGTGGTTCAACCTCCTTCCCTCTCAACAGGCACCTCTTTGGCAATACTGCTTGCCGGATGGGTAAGGAGAATCGACTCGAGAGCTTGGAGCGCCGCGGCCTTGTTCTCGCCGAACTGGCGCATCCAAGGCATCACCACATCGATCAGTTGCTGGTCGAGCGTGCTCCTGGCCACTCTTATGCCTTTAACGATTGCGCTGTTAAAGGCATCATTATGCGAAAAGGCAATGAGCTGGCTACGCACCAGCTCGCGAACCTGGTCCTCGGACAGGCCGGACTTCCCATCGGCCAGGGCTTGGGCTATAGTATTGAGCTTTTCCCTAAGCCGGTCAAACTTCTGGGCCAGCATCTCGGCGGCCTGCCACGCGGCAGTGCCATGGAGAGCCGTCTCCTCCTCTGCTTCTTTCCCTGTCGGGAAACTGACAAGAGATATCTTGTCTTCCGCAGATACGGAAGTGGTCTCCTTGCCCGTCTCCTCTGGAGGTTCTGGCGTTGACGCTGCGGACGCTGACGGAGGTTCGGGAGCGGCTGACTGTTTCTGCTGGGCAGCAGTAGATGCTGACGCGGACGCTGACGGAGGTTCGGGCGGAGATGCAGCAGGTTCTGCCTGGCCCTTCCGGCGAAGCTCGGGAAGCTTGGCGTCCTTGCGGAAGATCTCCGCCAAAGTGGTCTTCGGGGTGGTCTTCTTGCGTCCCTTGGGCATCTTGGATGGAGACACTGCCTTGACGAGCTCGCTATAGCCCGCGGCCTCCAGAGCGATGTTTATCGTCTGGATGGAACGGCCGGCAGGACTGAGCGCGGTGATGACACTGCCTGGTTCGGCTGTGTCTTTCTCGTGCACCTGGGCCACGGTCTTGATGTCAACCTTCTCAAGTTTTTCCGGAGTTTTACTACCCCCCGGAAAAATGTCACTGACCAAGGTTTCTGGCTTGGCTTCTTTCGGAGACACCTTGGGCCGGGGCTTGGACGTTTTGCTTGCCTTTGGTGGCACAGGAACCACCTCCTTGTGTTCGGGTTCTGGGGCCGGTGCTGGGGGCTTGGGCTCTTCTACTGGAACAGAAGTTTGGCCCCTAAGCTGCAGAGCTTTTTTGGCGATTTCCTCTGGGCTTTCTCCCCTTCCATTCTCCCTTGCCCTTCTTTCCTTTGCGTTTAGGATGAAATCGGTCGCTTTAGAAGAAGCTTCCGGGCCTTGGAGAGGGACATGTTCCCCTGCCTTGTCTTTGGGCCATTCGTATGGAGTGAGGCCGGTCTTGGCAAAGACCTCGTTTATGAGGGCGAGGGCATGGTCGGAATGGAGGAGCTGCTTGAGACCTTCGGCTCCGAGATTATGAGCATCGCCGATGTTATAGACCTTCCGGCCGCTGAAAATCATTACGACAGCTCGGCCGAGTATGCTCGAGGGCAAATCGTTGATGCGGGTGAACTTCTTTTCCTCCCCATTGCCAGTATCTTCTTGCTCCTCTTCTGGAGGAGTTGGCTCGTCGGCAGAAGATGCAGGAGCAGAATTTCCACCGGCTTCGTGGATAGACGCGATGCGGCTGACGAGGCCTTGGTGAGCAAGCAGGTTCTTGGCCTTTAGCTCCTTTTCTGTCAGGCCAAGGCAATCCTCTGGATGGAGGATGCCGGCGGCTTCGAGCTGCGTCTCGATTGCAGGGTCCACATAGGCGCCCCACTTTTCGACTGACGCTTCCCCCCCTTCTGGCGCATCGTTGGCAAGGTAGATTTGCTCTACCAAACCGGCATATTGGGCAAGCCCTTTTTTGCCGGCCTCTCTCCAGAAATCGGCTTTTTCTCTCTGGGGATGAGGAAGAAAGAGGATGTCTTTTGGAGAGTGTATCCCCTTGTCCCCAAGAAACTGCGAAGCTACGTTCGTGACTTCTACCCCCCAGAGATTGATGCTTTCTGCCTGATGCTCGTTCATGGGTTACCTCCTGGCTTGACTGATGCGTTAGAATACGAGGCATTAGAATACGAAGCATGAAGTATATAGTATATAACTCCTTTCGTATTAAATTACTTTATAAAACTTATAACAAAGAGTCAAGGTTGGACCTTGACACTTTGTTATTTACTCTTAGTAATGTTTGGCTCTTTATTATAAAATGGTTTGACTAATTTTCGGGATTTTAGTTTTTTAAGGCGGGTCTGGCCTATTTTGGCTAAATCTTCAAGGTTTTTGAACTCGGTTTGTTTAATTCCGACTATTGGTATTTTTAGGGCATAGGCAAGAGTGTTGGCGATTGTTATGCCAATACGAAGCGAAGTAAAGGCGCCAGGGCCGGAAACTACGATTATACCTTCGAGCTCTTTTATTTTATTTTTTGGCAAAAATTTGGCAATGGCAGGAAGAAGTGCTTCGGATTGATGATGTTTTGATTTTAAGGTTTTTTTGGCTATTATAAAATTATCTTGCGCAATGGCTACTTGGGTTTTGATTGGTTCGGCTGTATTGATAATTAGATGCATATTATTTTACTTTTTTGACATTTATTTTTTTTCGAGCATAATCTTTTTTAAGCTCTTTTTTATTAAGGTCTAAGTTGTCTATCAGAACCACTTTTTTGTTTTCTAAGATGTTATACAGAAACATATCAGTAAGCTCGCGGCGATAGTTGAACTCGGAGCCGCTTAGAAGAGTGTAATTAATTTCGTGGCCAAGCTCTTTTTCGAATTGTTTTATAAGGGAAGAGAGTTTAACGGTTTTTATGCGGCCGACGATTAATAAGTCGGTAGTGGCTTCGGTATTGCCGGTGAAGGCGCCGGTTAGGATGAGGAGCTGGATATTGGCGATGTCTTTTAGTTTTGTGACTAAGGTTTTTTCCAAGAGAAGCTGAGATTTCATAAAAAGGGCCTTAAGCTCGTTATAAAGGATAAAACTTTTGTCGACTTTATAAAAAACCTTTTGCTGTTTTGCGCCGGCATCATCCTCCTCTTTAATAATTAGGCCAAGTTTTTCCAAATTATCGATTTCGCGGCGGACAGAGTTTAAGTGTTCGCTGGTTAGACGGCAGATTTCGCGGACAAAATAATGAATTGGCCGGCCGGAGATTAAAAAAAGGCGGAGGAGCTTAACTCTGGTTTTTGAACCAAAGAGCTGTTCGAAATAGTAGGTTTTTGATTCTTGGGGTTTGTTCATGGTTTTGGCTTTGATAACTTTATAATATTGTAGTATAATATTTAATATAGAGCAAGGATATAAGAAATGATTAAAAAGAAGCAATAAGGCGCTTTGAGCGTGATTTTTATAATTGACAACACACAATGCCCCAGTATAAATCACAACTATCAAAATTAATCCTTTACAACTCCCAAAAAAGCAAAAGCTTTGTGAGTTCGCTGGTGACTCAACCAAAAACTGACGAAGAAAGATTGGGCCAGGTTTTTATTTTGGCAGAAATAAAACAAAAAGTCATACGAGGGGTGTCGGCTTCGGACTGTCAGAAATTTATTGATATGGCGGTTAAATCGATAAAAAATAATTATTACTACACAAACAAAAATAACTACGAAGCCGAGACGATTGAATTACTTTTTGAGGCGGCGATTCAAAAAACCAACAGAGAGCTTCATGCTTATCTTTTGCAGGAGAAGAAAGAGGTTTTAGAAGATTTTCTGGAAAATACGAATATTGCAATCGGGGTGGCATTAAAACATCAGGCGCATTTTGCAGTGATTGGAAATACCGAAGTTTTTTTGGTTAGGAAGAACAGAATTTCCGATGTTTTAGGAGCAAGCAACGAAGCAGGTTCTGGGGCTAGGCGCGAGAAGGTTAACCCGGCCAAGATTTTTTCGCATTTGATATCCGGGCATTTGGAAACAGGAGACGGGCTGGTTTTTTGCACTCCAAACCTTTTGGATTATTTTTCTTTGGAAAAAATAAAAAGAATTATTATAGCCAATCCAGTAAACAAGATAACCCATGATTTAGCCGGGCTTTTAGGAGAATTGGAAGAAAAAATATCCTTAGCAGCGATTGTAATAAAATTGGGGCTTTACAGCGAAGGATTTGATGAAAGAAATAAATACCAATCCCTTGGCAATAAAAAAGATAAAAATTTAATGATTTTTAAGAAACCAGCACCCAAGAAAAATGTTCAGGATTCGATTGCCGAGCTTTTGAACAGACAGGAACAGACAAACAAAATAATCACGCCTTCTATTAGAGGGGTTTTTAGAAAACTGGTACCGAGATTTTTAAAGAAAAGGAGAGAGAAGGGCGAAGCGAACAAGGAATTGGCAACAACCATAACGGCTTACAAAGAGAAGGGTGGAATGAGGAGCCAGCATTTTCCGAATTTAAAGCAAAGAAATCTGCTGGCGGGATTTTTTACGGTTTTGGCTAAAATTTTTAGCCCCCTCCTAAAACTTAGAAAAGTAAAAGTAAAAAAAGTGAAAAAACTGCCAGACGGACGGAAGAGACGGATGAGTTTTGTTAGCAAAGCGATTCTTGTGATTTGCATAATATTTGGAATTGTTTTTGTCCAAAGTTTGATTAAACTTGGGAGGCAGAGATCGCAGGAGAGGAATATTGCTCTTTTTGACGACAGAATAAAAATAATTGTCCAGGAAAAAGAAAAAGTGCAATCGAGATTAATAATCGGAGACAGGATAGGGGCGACTACGGGACTTTCTATGGTTTTGGAATCGATAGCAAAGATTTCGCCCGAAACAGAAGAGCAAAAAAAAGAATTGAGAGAATTAGAGCTGGAAATTATGGACAAGCTTAATGAAATAAATAAAATAGAGATAATAGGCGTGAAAAAGGAAGTTGATTTGGGGCTTTTGAGCTTTTTTAGCGAGGAAGCGCCGGAAAAGATGGCAGCATTGGGAAATATGATATATATTGCGACAAAGAAAAATTTGTTTACTTATAATTTGGATACAGGAGAGGTTGAAAAATTTATAGAATTTAATCTTGGCAAAATAAAAAATATGAGAGTTTTGGACGAAGAAAACCTGCTGGTAAATTATAACTCTTCGCTGGCAAAAATAGATCTTGGCAGCGGTTCTATAACAAGGGTTGGGATTGGGGCGCGTGATGATTTGGTGATAACTGATTTTGGCATTTATAATAACAGATTGTATGTTATGGACGCTGGAAAAAATATGATTTTTAAATATCAGAAGAGCGGGGACAATTTTGGAAGCGAGACGAACTGGATTATAGATGATATTGATATAAGGGAAGGCGCGGGGCTAGGGATTGACGGTTCTGTCTGGGTTTTGAAAACAAACGGGGATATAATAAAATTAACCAAAGGCGCGGAGGAAGAGTTTAGCGCGGAGGAGATTAGGCCAGAGACAGTTAGGACAACGAAGATATGGACAGAGACCGAGGGGAAAAATTTATATATTCTGGACACCCCAACTAAGCGTATTACAATTTTATCTAAGGAAGGAAAAATTATAAGCCAATATACTAATGATAACTTTGGGGAGGTTAAGGATTTCTTTGCAGATGAGGCGGATTCCAAGGTATATGTTTTGGATGATACTAGTATTTATTCGTTTGAGATAGATTTCGAAGGAAATTAATTAGCAGGTATAAAATAGAAACGAGCTTGCAAAATTAAGATTGGGGATTGGGAAATACTTAGAAAGATATATTATTTAAAAAATAGAAATAAAAGACGCGGCGACCTTTCGACTCCTCAACACATAAGGCATTATGTGTTGGGTCGCTCAAGGCCTCGCTTCGCTCGGAGGGAGGTGACCCCAGCACTAAAGCCCGACAATATTTAATTAAGAGATGATATTTTTTTCTCGAACTCGCCTACGGCTCTATGTTTGTGTAATTGATGTTTTTTACTGGGGCTTAGTGCGGGGCGAGAGTCGGACATGGTAATATTTATATGACTTTTTATATTTTAATATTTAACTAAGTTCTATCCAAAGGAGGTGAATTAAACAAAAATGAAAACATTAAAAGTTTTGCTTTGGATTATGGCTGTTGTTTATCTTTTGGCTTTTTTAAGCTCGTTCTTGCCTTTAGACACTTTTAACCTTTTGATGAAGCCATTTGATATGGACCCATTGCCGGACAGCACGTTGCTTAGTTATGCTTATAAAATATTAATGCTTTGCGCCGCAGTAATCGGGGTCTTTTTAATTGTTATGGCCAGGGATCCTAAAAAACACAAGAAGATGATAAAATTGGTTGGCTGGGCTTCGATTTTGATAGCGGCGTATATGCTATTTTTAACTTTCTTTGTGTTCAAGTTTGAGAACCGATGGTTTTACGCCGACCCGATATTTTATTTGATTTTTGGCGTGGCGATTGTGAAATTGATAAAGAAACACGGGTAGGCAGTCCAACTTGTTAATATAAACAAAAAAGTATCCACTAAAATGGTGGATACTTTTTAAACTGAAGGCGAGGATATATATCCTCGCCTTCAGTGAGTTGAAATTTTGGTATTTGGGATTATTTAAGTTCTACTTTTCCACCGGCTTCCTCTATTTTCTTTTTCATGGTTTCTGCTTCTTCTTTAGCGACGTCTTCTTTGATAACTTTTGGCGCGGCGTCGGCTAAGTCCTTAGCATCTTTTAGGCCAAGTTCGGTAACTTCGCGGAGAGCTTTAATTACGGAGATTTTGTTTTCGCCGGCAGAAATTAATTCCACGTTGAAGCTGGATTTTTCTTCGGCAGCTTCACCGGCATCAGCCCCAGGAGCGGCGGCAGCAACAGCCATGGGAGCGGCAGCAGAAACGCCGAATTTGTCTTCTAGGATTTTGACAAGTTCGGCTAAGTCGAGAACAGACATTTTTTCTATCTCTTCTACTAGAGATTTAAATTTGGCTGGCACATCAACTTGCTTTGTTTCTTCGGCTGAATCTTTAGATTCTTCAGCAGGTTTTTGTTCGTCTTGTGGTTGTTTATTGTCTTCTGACATAAGATTTAAGTTAGTTATTAATAATTATATTTAAGCTTTTTGTTCTTTAATAGCATTAAGGGCTTGGACTAAGCCACGGAGATTGCCGGCTAAAACATTGACGAAGCCAGCAACCGGAGCGTTAATAGTGCCGACGACTTTGGCCAAAAGCTCTGGCTTGGTTAGGAGGTGAGAAAGTTCTTCAACTTTAAGAATATCTATAAACTTGTTTTCCAAAATGCCGCCTTGAATTTTTAGGGCTTCGTGGTCACGAGCAAACTCGGCAATAATTCTGGCGGGTGTTACTTCGTCCTCGCTGCTTGCGGCAACACTAAGGGAGCCAGACAGAGCATCAATATCAACACTATCTAGGCCAGAATCTTTTAGAGCGCGTTTTAAGAGAGTTCTCCTAGAAGCAGTATAGGTTGAGTTTGTTTCTTTAAGTTTGGCCCGAAGCTCCTGCATTTCATTAACCTTAAGGCCAGTATAATCAGCAAAAACAGCACCTTTGGCATTTTTGAGCTCTTTGGTTAAATTTTTTATTGTTTCTTGTTTTTGTTGCTTTGTCTTTGGCATATGAACGGCCACAAATTCACAAACGACCACAAATTAATGCGAATTTTTTGTGGTTTTTGTGATTTTGTGGGGGAGATTAATTGGTTATTAAAAATACGGCTTTTATAGCCGTAGAATAAAGGAAAGAGACCTCTTTTTGGTCTAATTGCCTAAATAGGTTTTACACCGAGTTGGCTACCTATTTTCTGCGGCTATTTATGTTATTTTAATTATAGCAGACCCCAGGAATATGTCAAGGGATTAGATATCATTGAAATCTTTGACTGACATTGTCAGGTCTTTTAATATTCCCTTAATTACTGTTCTTGATATATTTCCTGAATGACGCGGCACTATTGTGGTCGCTTTATCTAAATCTCTAACCCAAAGTTCATGTGAGCCCTTGCATTGTTTTTTATAATAGAAACCAAGTTTTTTTAACTTCTTGATTAGCTGCTGATAATTTAGATTTGGAAAATTGCCCATAATCTAGGCGGTTATCGGCACTTGAAAAGAATATTCTCTAACTTTTTTACTTAGCATAGGTGCTTCAATTTTTTGTTTTTTATAATCCAAAATTGACTTAATAGCATCTTTAAGATTGTCTAAGGCCTCTTCTGGGGTTTTGCCAATTGTATGAGCGCCTTGAACTAAAGGGCATTCGGCATAATAGCCGGGTTGGTCTTCCAGCGGCTTTATTGTTATTGGGTAGAGATAAGTTTTTTTAACATATTGTTTCATACTTATATGATATTATAAATAATGGTTTGTGTCAAATTTTGGTTCATGAGAAATTGACGCAAACACATCAAGGATGGATTAATGTACCTTTGAATTTTTTGCCAGATAAGAATTTTTTAAGATTTGGGAGGTTGGTGCCTTTCATAATAGCGACGCTAAGGCCTAATTCTTGAGCCAGGCGGGAGGCGACAGGATCGAAAGGAGTGTTCATGCGGGGTATCCATTTGCCGCCGATAAAATTTTTATACTCTTTCCAGGTGGTGTCTTTAAGCGGTTTGGCGGTTTTATCTTTTTTTGGATCGGCAGTGTAGACATAATCTATATTGGTAAGATTGACAATGGTTTTGGCTTTTAGGTTTTTGGCGATAAGAACTGCATCTTTATCGCTAGAGCAGCCAGGTTTCCAGCCGCAGCCGATGATTATTTTTTTATCGGTTTTTATTTTTTCGGTTGGGTCGACTATAACTTTTGGATGAGCATGGGAGCCGAAGATAGAGCGAACCAGTTCGGCATTTGCTTTGGTAAAACTGATGCCGAGCCAATCCAAATCGATATCTTTTATTTTGACTATTTTTTTGGCGGATTGGTTGTAGAGTTTGTTGATTTTACCGCCGCCGGTTATGATGGCTACACGATTACCCGCCTTTGTAAAATCTAAAACAAGACATTGGAATTTTTTAAGGAAAGGGATATTAACAACATCTGGCTTAGGGATAATTATCGAGCCGCCAAGAGAGATTATTAAGGTTTTTGGTTTAGACATGATACAGCAGATTAAAGCAGATTTATAGC
>JABMQE010000070.1 GCA_013203415.1 Candidatus Falkowiibacteriota bacterium
ATAAATGAAACACCCCGCCCTCTTTAGAAAAAACATCAAACAAATTCCGCGCCAAATTTAACCAGCTAAAATAAGAATTAAATGGCAGCTTATATTTTTTTATCATCTTTCTATAATATCTAAACGGCTCAAACATTGCTTTCCCTAAAACCGGCCTAAACGGAAACGGATAAACCTGCAAAGTTACTCCCATCTTAAAATTATCTTTATCAACCTCGAGCCCGGCATTCTCGATTGTCCTTGCTCCTAAAAACCCAAAGCTTCGGACAGCCTCTTTGATATTATCATCAAATCTGCCTTTTGGATAACAAAACATTTTAGTCGGTTTGCCTATCAATGTCTCGATATATTTCTTTGAGCCTTCAATTTCCTGTCTTGCTTCACTAAAATCAACACCAGTCAAATCAACATGATTCAAAGTATGCGCTCCGACCTCTTGATTTATAGCAATCTCCTTAATCTGTTTATCAGTCAAGGTTTTTTGATAGTAATCTTTAGGAATATAAAAAGTCCCTTTTATCCCATACTTATCTAATAATTTAGAAATTCTCAAATCCAAAATATTTCCATCATCCCAAGAAGTTGTAAAAAATCTGTTCCTTGGTTCTAAAAGCTTAATATACTCTAATGCCTTATTATTTAAATCAAACTTTTCACGGGCCCGCTCAAATCCCCCTGCCCCCATCTTGCCCGCTCTGTTTTTATCTTTTAGAACCTCTAAAATCTTCTCGGAAAAGCCCAAAATATCAAATGGATTAATAACATAGCCGGTCTCTCCATCCAAAACAATCTCCTTCCCGCCGCCAAAACACGAAGTTATTATTGGTTTAGAAGCCGCCATTCCTTCCACATTCCTTAAACCAAAGGTATCAAAACACGTTGATGGGGCTACAACCAAGTCAGAAGCCGCATAAGATGCAATCAAATCCGCACCTTCTAGCCAGCCGGTTACAGCTATATCAATACCCGCCTCCTGCGCTCGCTTAATTAAAGCTTTTGAATAATCATCCTTCGAAGTTGTTACTAAAAGCTTAGCCTCCGGCATTTTTGCACAAACCAGTTTCATCGCCAAAAGCAGTTGCTCTCCTCCCTTAGCATCACTTAAACGCCCGCCAAACAAAACTATCTTCTTGCCATGAAGCGAAAATCTATCTCTAAAACTTTTTACCTCATCTTCGCTCGCCCGGAAACTCCCGACCTCAATCCCATTATGTATAACCTCGTTAACCCTAATGCCATTAAATCTTAATAACTTTGAAAGCTCCTCACTCACCGCCACAACTTTAGTCGGATATTTATTCAAAAAATATCTTACCAACCTATTCCTTAAAGGAAAAAATCTTAACTTCTGGCACCTAAAACATTTACCCAACTTAATTTTATAATCAATCACAGGCGGGTTGCTATGGTCCGTTCGTTTATAAAAACAATCAAACTTCCTATAACAAACTGGCTGACAGTCATGCACTGTTAAAACTAAAGGAATCCCCATTTTTTTAATCACCTTTAAGCTCCAGTAGGAAAAACAAATATGAATATTATGCGCATGCACCGCGTCAATCTTATTTTCGCTCAAAAAATTCTTAAGCACTTTAATAGCCCTGGGATTATATAAAGTTCTATAAGCATTAAAACGCCTGGCAAACCAAGAGAAAAACCTAGTCACCCGCAAACCGTCAAACTCGCTCTCACCGACTAGCTCTTTTTTTCTAGTCGTTGTCAAAACAGCAACCTCGTGGCCTGCTTCTTGGTATTTTTTTGCTAATTTGTAGCTCATCTTTTCCGCCCCCCCGTTATTCTCCAATGGAAAAGCATCGCTTAATACTAAAATTTTCATTTTCTAATCCTTTTTCTTATTTTATATGTTAAACCTGGAAAAAAATACTTAATTAAAAAATACAAAATCCCTAAATTAAAATCTTTTTGAACCCACATTCGATACAAATTAATCTTAGCCAATCCCTTCTCTATATCTTTTTGCTTTAAATTTGATAAGCTTAAATTAAGAGAAATCTTTTCTAATTCCCTAAGCGACTTATCCGGTGTTAGTTCGTTAAAATACTCGCACCCGTAAAAATAAATAATCGGACAAGGAATAGTTACTTCTTTATTTCTAATCGAAAAATCTATTGTCTCCATAAACTCTTCCCTATTTTCGCCCGGATAACCATACATCATATTTAAATGAACTTTAATCCCCATCTCCTTTGTTTTCTTAATTATTTCTTCTGCTTTCCCTAAATCAATATTTTTCCTGCTTCTGTTTATTACTGCCTGGCTTCCGCTCTCTACCCCATACGAGATATAAAAGCATCCCGCTTTTTTCATAATCCCTAAAAGCTCTTCTGTCATCCTGTCCGGTCTTGTCTGTGCTCCCCACTTAATATTATAATTCCCCTCTATCATCATTTGGCATATTCTCCGTGCCCAATCATAATCAAAAGTAAACAAATCATCCAAAAAATATACCACTTCCACCCCCGCCTTCGTAAAAGCGTCTAACTCCTGCCTAGCCCGTCTCACACTCATCCCTCGAAACTTAGACCCAATCATATCCTTAAAACAAAACTTACATTTTCCAAAACAGCCTCGGGAAATTATCGCTATAGAAAACTTTCCTGGCGGAAACTCTTCCATATTAGAAGCATACCTATCCACAGGCAATAAGCTATAATCGCCAACTGGTAACTGGTCCAAATTTTCCAAATGCTTAACTTTCCCAATAGATAATTCCTCTCCTAAATTATAGCTCACATTATCATACTCACTTTTCTTGTCCGAAAATAAATCGTAGATCAAATCTATGGCCGTAACCGGATTATCACCCTTAACTATATAATCCACTGCTGTTTTAGTTAATATATCTTTATCAAAAATAGTTGCCTGCGGTCCGATCGCTATAATATTCCGGATAGAATCTATTTCCCCTGCTGCCTTAACAATCTCGAAAAAACTATCCATAGAAATACTAGGGCATTCATAAAGGTCGCAAGAATCACTCGATACCAAAACTATTTCTGGCTTCTTCTCTCTTAAAAGCTCTTTTATCTCGCCAAGGCCCAAGTTCGAAGCCCGGGCATCGATAATTTCTGTTTCTATTCCCCTTCGTTTTAAACCACTCGCGATATGCACCAAATTCAAAGGTTGCCACTTGCGAGTCGGAATCGGAAGCCCACGAATAAAATTAGGCGGTCTGTTTATTAAAATCACTTTGCTCATGTTCTTGTCTCCCGCTCCCTTAAATTTAAATACCTAATAATATAAACATAAAAAACAATTATATTTGCCGCCTCCCAGGTTATACCGATATTGCCATTCCTTTTAATCCGTAGGTTTGTATCAACCAATAATAAAATGGTGCTCCAGCTGCTATTAAAATTAAATTGGTTATAATTGTCACCTTCATTTTGTGCAAGGTTCTATAAATCGGCCCCAAACTGGTTCCCCATCCCGCCACCAAAACAAAAGGGCTTAACATATAAATAATTCTGATAGTGGGTAAATATTGTTCTCCATAAAAAATCTCTACCAAATATTTACTAAAAACAACCATCGGAATAACAACAACCAGCATCATTCCAAAAGAAGCAAAAGACGACTTTAAAAAATCTTTCTTTAATTGCTTTATTCCATAAGTTTTCGACTTTGGCAGTTGAACTGATAACAATCTTGAAACCGGCGTTAAAATCATCAAAGCCAGACCAATATAACTAAAAGCAATTTTATAATACCCAACCTCGGCGTTAGCAACAAACATACCTAAAAAAGTTAAAGGCAAAATCGTATATAAGCTTGCCAAATTTTTATCAACAGCAATCAAAAACCCAAACTTAAAATATTTTCTTATAGAAACTTTTCTAAAACCCCTAATAATCTCTTTGTAACTCGGCAACAAATCCATTCTCCTGGATAAAAGCTCATAAAACCAAAAACCAAAAACCAAAAATATCAAAGAGCTTATAAAATACCCAACTACCACGCCATTTAGACCCAGCCCCAAAAGCACCAATCCTACCGGCAATAATATATAAACTAGCTTGCCAGTATTTTCAATAATAGTTAAATGTTTTATCTTTCGTATCAACTGCAAAATATTAACCAAAAGCAAAAACATAAATCTAATCGCCATCCCAGCCAAAATCCATCTTGCAAGCTCGCCAATTCCCACATCCCTATAAATCCAACCTGCTAAAACCCCAGCTAAAACAACTGCTAAAACCCCAACTGTCAGGCTTACTAAAATAGAAACTTTTAAAAAATATATAATTATTTTTTTAACTTCTTCCTTGTCTTTTCTGGCCCAAGCCTCTGGCAATAATGTTAAAGTTGCATGCTCTGTACCCCACTGCATAAAAAGTCCGACCAAGGCCGTGAAAGCAAAAATTATTACATACTTGCCATAATCATCCGGCCCTAAAACCCTGGCGAAAACAATCGAAGCCGCAAAAGAAAGCCCCGTCGATACAAAATTCCCCACTTGGAGTGTTGCTAAATCGCGGACAAAATTACGGTTGAATAATTGTTTGATTCTACTAATCATTGTTAAAATTTAAACTTCTTAACTTTTTTATAAATCTCCATATTTCTCCCAAATCTATTACAAGTAGCACAAACCGGAAAACCCAATTTTCCCTTCCAAAAATCATGTCTAATCTTTTGCATTTTTTCTCCGTTCCAAATATCCTTAAAATTCTCTCTAAATATATTCCCAACATCATATTTCTTGCTATAAAATTCACAACACAACCTTACCCCGCCATAATACTGGATATAAACTTCGAGCCAAGGAGAAAAACAAGGATAATCCCCCTCTGGCCGCGAATAATTGGAAAAATTATTAATCAAATCCCCTAAATTATGTTTAACCTTAACATCCCTAAACTCGCTTAAAACCTTTTTCATCTCATAAAACAAATCTTCTTGGCTTGCCACCTTTATCCCTTTATCTTTATAAATATCAAAAGTATCAACCGGCTTAAATCGAACCAAGTCCACGCCCAGCTCACTGCCAAGTTTTAATATATTCCCGATATCCTTATAATTTTGCTGCAAAATAACCGAATTAAACCAAATCTGCGGCTCATGTTTACAGCCTCGCGCCTGAACAATAAGCTTAACCGCTGCAACCGCCTTATCATAAGTATCAGATTGCCTAATCTCATCGTAAACTTTTGAATCAGTTGTGTCCATGGAAACCTTTAATATATCTAATCCACTCTCTACCAACTTCTGCGCTTTCTTGGGTGTATCAACCCAAATCACATTAGAATTCATACTCAAGGTTATTCCTCGTCTCTTTGCTTCTTTAATCATATCAAAAATCCTGGGATGAAGCAGGGGCTCGCCCAAACCATTAATCTGCATATTCTCGATAGTCGGAATCTCATCTAAAACTCGCAAATAATTTTCATAACTCATATCCCCAAAATCCGAATCATAATCCGCCTCGTTCCTTGGGCACATAATACACTCCTGGTTGCACCTACTTGTCGGCTCAAGTTGAACATACCTCGGCAATGCCAAAAGCTTTTTTCTGCCCAAAACTATTTCTGCCTTGCCTAAAATTTTATTTATCTTTTTTCGCATATATCAAATCCTTAAAAATTTTATTATATTTTAATATACTAGCATTAATATCATGGTTCTCTTTCGCCCACTTCCTTGCTCGCTTTCCCATCTCAACCCTTAAATTATCATCATGCATTAATTTTTCCAAATCTTTTGCCATCTGCTCCTCTACCCTTGAGTAAAACCCTAATTTATTATTCTCTATTATATTGTCCGGATCAAAAGTTAAAGTAATCGTTGGACATTCTCCCAGCCAGGCCTGAATAAAATTATTACCAAAACCTTCAACCTCGCAAGTATTAACAAAAATCTTGCTTACTCCTAAAATCTTATCCACCTCCACTGGCTTAAGTCCTCCTAAATATTCAAAATTAGGATTGACTTTCTTTGTCTCATCAATCAAGTTCTTGTAGTGCTCAACCTCATTTTGCACATTACCAATCATTATAAACTTCCAATTACTATCCCTAAATTTCGAAACTAATCTCAAGTATGCTTCCGGATTCTTACGCTTCTTAATATTATTAACCCAAACCACCTGATTCACCTTCTCACCCCCGTGATAATCATCTTCCATACTATTATATATAGGAGTAGCTTTAATCCCTTGCTTACCTAAAATTTCTGCGTGCTCTTTATTTATTGTCACCACTCGCATCTTTCTCAAACTCCTAAAGTTTAAATATCTTTGAACTTTATGCCTTAACCCCCGAGCACCCTCTACTTGCGGCATACAATCTCTTAAAGTTGAAGTATTAAATACTGCCGGCACTCCCACCAATCTACAGGCAAGCGACAAAAGAAAAGCAAACCTAAAAATCCTAATATAACATACATCTGGCCTCTCGTTCTTTAAAAGTTTATAAAACCTAAAAAAATTGCTTAACCCAACCTTATCTTCTTGGCCTAAATACTCAACCAAAACCTCGTTTTTTCGAACTTTTGCTTCTTCACCCTTTGGATTACTAACAGCAATATACTTTGTCTCATATCCAAGAGAAGGCAAATGTTTTGCCAAAAGCCAACACTGAATCTCACTTCCCCCTAATTTATCAAAAGGAAAGTACTGATTCACAATATAAATTTTCTTTTTGTTATTGTCCATATAATTAAATTAGTGAAATTTGTGCTAAATTCGAGTAGATTCGCGATTCACATGACGCATCCAAAGTTCAATCGTCAAAACCCGCCAAAGCAATCTTTCATTATTTTTTCCTTGCAAATGCTCCTTAAACAATTTCTTAACTTTATCCGAATCAAAAACTCCATGCTTTTTTAAGGAC
>JABMQE010000071.1 GCA_013203415.1 Candidatus Falkowiibacteriota bacterium
AAGCACTATAAATCTTAATTGAAGGCGAGATTCGCGAATCTCGCCTTCAGGAGATTAAAATTTGATATGAAATATTTAATTATTGGCAATGGCTATCTTGGCCAACAATTTAAGAAATATTTTTCTAACTCGGTGATGAGCGAGGTTAGGATAAAAGAAGAGAAAGATGTTCTTGGGGAAATTGAACGGGTTAAGCCGGATTGGGTTTTGAACTGTGCTGGGGTTACTGGCCGGCCGAATATTGACTGGTGCGAAGAGCATAAACAAGAAACATTTGAGGGTAATGTTTTGTTGCCTTTAATGATTGCGCGAGCTTGTGAGAAAAAGAATGTTAAGATGATGCATTTGGGCTCTGGGTGTGTTTATTCTGGTGATAATAATGGTGAGGGCTGGAGCGAAGATGACAGCCCGAATTTTGCTGGGAGTTTTTATTCTAAGACAAAGGCCTTAAGCGAAGATATACTTAAGGATTATGATGTTTTGCAGTTGCGACTTAGGATGCCGATTGATTCTGATATTACAAGTGAGAGAAATTTTATAAAAAAGATTACGAAATATGAAAAGGTTATTGATGTTAGAAATTCGATGACGATTGTGGATGATTTATTGGAAGTTGCTAAAACGCTGACTGAGCGGAACAAGACCGGACTTTATAATGTTGTTAATCCCCTTCCCATGAGCCATTGTGAAATTCTGGATTTGTATAAAAAAATGGTTGACCCAGATTTTGAGTATGAAATAATAAGTGTAGAGGACTTGCATAAAATGACTAAGGCGGAAAGGAGTAATTGTGTGTTGGATTGTGGGAAATTGATGGGTGAAATTGAGTTGCCGACTTTAAGAGAGAGGATTGTTGAGATTTTTAATAATTACCGGAAATGAAAGTTGGTGCAGGATGGTATCCTGCACCACTACGGATGCTTTATTTGCCTCGTTCGTTATGGTAGGTGATACCATCACCTACCAACAGATAAAATAAGGCATTGTTCGTCGGTATAATTCCATCTGTAAAGTCGATAATAGTTTAATATATTTATAACAATTTTATGAAAGGAATAATTTTGGCAGGCGGCACAGGGTCGCGGTTGATGCCTTTAACCAAAGTAACAAACAAGCATCTTTTGCCGGTTTATGACAAGCCGATGATTTATTATCCAATTAAAACTTTGGCAGATGGCGGGATAAAGGATATTATGATTGTTTCGGGCAAGGGGCATGCCGGACATTTTTTAGAGCTTTTGGGCGATGGAGAGGAGTTTGATGCACGATTTTCTTACGCGATTCAGGTTGAGGCGGGCGGGATTGCGCAGGCATTAGGGCTTTGTTATGATTTTGCGGATAACGAGAAGGTGGCTGTTATTTTGGGGGATAATATTTTTGATTATGATATTTCTGGGGCGGTTAAAGATTTTGAACAGCAAGAAAGGGGCGCTAAAATATTTTTAAAAGAAGTAGATGACCCCAAAAGATTTGGGGTGGCAGAGATTAGCGGTGACCCACCCAAGGGCGAGGCAGGTAAAATTATTGGTATTGAGGAAAAGCCGGAAAACCCAAAAAGCAATTACTGCGTGACTGGCCTATATTTTTTTGATAAGCAAGTTTGGGATGTTATAAAAACATTAAAGCCGTCTGGCAGGGGCGAGCTAGAGATTACAGATGTTAATAATTATTATATAAAACAAGGAATAATGAGTTTCGAGATTCTTAAAGGTGAATGGACTGATGCTGGAACTTTTGATTCGTTGCTTAAAGCGAGTAATTTGATTGCTGGAAAATAGCAGGGCAAATATAAAAGCCACTCGCGGGAATTTTGAGCGGCTTTTTTGATTCTTAAAATTTGGTTTTAGATCCTAGCGGTGAATATGATAAGCAAAAAACAGGCGCTGGCGATGATTGCATATTTTTGGATAATCTGTTTGGTTAGATTATTATTTAGGCGGTTTTTGATAAGACCGGAAATTATATAATATGAGACAGTCAGGATTAAGGCATTAACATAAAAACTGGTTGGCAGGAATGATACAGCCCAAAAAAGCTCGATTAAAACCAAGGCGGGAATTAGGATATAAAAATCCTTTTGGGCTTTTTGCTGGCCGATTAAATCATCAATCTTTTGATCTAACAACTCTCTTAATTTACCCTGCCCTTGTTCGCGGATAAAAGCGCGGATATAATAATTGTTATAAAAAACAAGCAAAAGAAAAACAGCAGCCAAAAAAAATAAAATCCAAGAACTAACCCCTAAAAAGATTCCAGCCGAGCCCAGGGAGGTAAAAATCATAAAAACTGTAAGAATGTTGAAATACGAAAAAAAATCACTGTAATCCTCTTTGAATGTTTTGGCATGAAAAAATATAAAGATTTTTTTTAGGAGCTGGCTTAAAAGGACCACAACTATAACAGCAAAAAAATGTCTGAAAAAGAAATCCGCAAAAATCAAAAAGGAAAAAAAGGAAAGAAAAGCCAAAAGGAATAAAAAAGAAGGCAGGAGAAATTTTAGGTTTTTTTTATTAATCTTAAAACCGATGATATAAAAAAGGCTTGATATAACCAGTAAAAAAATAATAATTAAAAAAATCCAACCCGAGGCCGGACTAGCAAACATCCACTCCAAACTTATAAACACCAAAATCGGAACAATATAAGGCGTTAAAATTTTAGCGAGGGAGGGCATGGGATATTTTGTTATTATTTTACCCCGCACCAGAAGGCCCCAAACTCATGTTTGGAGACGAAGATGCAAGGCCATTAAACCTTCGGTGCGGGGTTTCGCTCCCGGCACCGTATTATTAGGTGCCCCCAGCTCTTACCGGGGGAGCTTCACGGTAAATTCGTTAGAATAGATTTGTCTGCCGATTTTTTCTTTTTGGTCGTAGTGAGCTGCAATGCGATATCGGCCCTGCATCGGCTCTAAGATTTCCTGACCCGCGCTATCGCAAGATTTAGCAATATCCGAAGAAACAGAGTAGGAAGCCCCTTCGGTGATTTTTAGTGTGCTTTCGTCTATAAATTTGTCGGCTTCTTCGGGAGTGCAGTTTTTTATCTCGTAGACCTGGCAGTCAATCGGATCCTCGTAAAAAACAATTCTAGAGTTTTCAAACAAAAGACCAATGCCCGAGCTTAACCACTCCTTGGTCTCGGTATTATATTTTTCGAGGCGCATAATGGCTGGCCTTAGGCAGAGCGAGATTGGGAAGCCGTATTCTATTTCTTCTAAAAGGTTGCTTTTTAGATCTAGGGTTATAGCTTCACCAGCAGCATACTCTTCTTTTAGAGTCTTGATATACACTGCGCCACCCGTTGCGCTGCATATATGGTTAAGGCAAGCCGGCGAGGCGTTACTAAAATAGCATTCGTCTTTGCAGTCGCTACATCGATTTTCATAACGAGATGCAAGGTCCTTATTTATTTCGGAACTAAAATATTTAGCGCAATCAAAGCTGCAGCCGGTTTCTATTTCGAAGGCGCAATCCGATGCCAAGTCGCAAAAGCTTGCCGCTTCTGCTTGTTTATCTATTTTAGTTTTTATATTATTACAACCCGCTTCGGTAAAAGGATAAAAAACATAATAGACGACTACTGCAATAATAGCGACAAATACGAGGATAAGGAGTGTTTTTTTGGACATTTATTTTCTATTTACTAATATTCACAAGCTTTTGACTTGTTATGATAGTTTACTGGTTTTTGAATTTTTGTCAACCCTGAACCACTCGCTACCCATGAACCACTCTCCCTGTTCGAGTTCATGGTTCGCTCGGGTTCAGGGCAAGCCCTATTTTCTAAACCCGGAGTAGGCCTTTAGCATTTCTAATGGCATGCCGAGAATGATGGTGTTTGATTGGTCGGAGCTTAAATCATTTATGGATTGGAGGGTGCGCAGATGCAGAGCGCCATCGCTTTCGCCCAATATTTTAGCGGCTTTGGCCATATTTTCGGCGGCATCGACTTCACCTTGGGCTTTGTTAATAACTGCACGTTTTTCACGCTCGGCCTCGGCTTGTTTGGCGATGGTTCTTTTCATTTCTTCCGGCAAGGTGATATCTTTTAGGTCTACATTATCAACTTTTACCCCCCAAGGGTCGGTAGCAACATCCACTATCTCACGAATGCGGTTTGAAATTTGGTCGCGGTTCGAGAGGAGTTCATCAAGTGTGACTTCGCCGACAACGTTTCTCATTGTTGTTTGGGCGAGCTGGGAAACTGCATAGAAAAAGTTTTCTACTTCGATAATGGCTTTTTCGGCACCGGAAACTTTGTAGTAGATAACAGCATTGACTTTGACCGAAACATTGTCCTTGGTTATAGCTTCCTGGTCTGGGACATCCACGGCTTTAACACGCATGTCCACTTTGCGTAAGCTTTGGAAAATTGGAAATGCAAGACGCCAGCCCGGAGTTTTTGTTTTTTGATATCGGCCCATAAAGAACGTTACTCCCCGCTCGTATTGGTTAACCTGGCGGATGGAGATGAGCATGATGAACAGGATGACTCCTCCGATGATGTAGAAAATGGTCATACGGTTATTGTTAAGTAATTAAGTAACTGAGTAATCGAGTAATAAAGTAATCGAGTAACAAAGTAAATTACTTAATTACTTAGTTACTTAGTTACTATATCATCGTTATACTACCATCAATCCGAAAACTATTAATCCCAGTACTAGCAAGGTGATTAGAGTGATCATGAGTGTTTTCATGGCTTCTCGAGCTTTTTTTTCAACATGGAGAAGGTAGGCAGGATAACCAAGAACGATGAGAGTGGAGATGGCGGCGGAGAAGACGAAAATGAGAAGAAAGAGGATGGGGTTTAGAATCTGGTTATCAACAAATTGGTCACGGAAAATAGAGGAGGCAGTGGTGCCGAGAGCGATTAGAACAGTGATGTAGATGGCTTCGAGAACGCCGGCTAAGATGCCGGATTTGATAAGGTGGGAGTTGGTTGGATTTTTTTTGAATAGAGACATGATGGTTTTTTATTAATTTATTAGCTTATTTTTTCTTCACTTTTTATAAATATATATAATATAACATTTAGGCCAGCGGCGACTAGGACGCCGTAGAGTACGGCTTCGCGGGTGACGTTTTCGCTAAAAGAGATGAGGCGGAGATTATATAAGCGGTTAAGCCAGGGGGCTTCGGGCGGATACCACCAAAAAAATGAGTTGTCCGGATCTGGCAGCCACCACATGCCCTGGCCGATTCTTAATGTTTTGTTCCAGAACCAGTAGCTTAAACTCTCGAGCCCGCCAAGAACCCAGAGAGCGAGAAAGATAAAGTATTTCCAGCCCCAGTTGGTTTTTTTTATGACTGCGACAGTGCTGGTGACCCCAAACAGGAGACCTATTATGACAACAGGATAAATAAAATTTTCGTCCTTAAAATACCATGGGACTCGAGACCAATCGTTATAATGAGCCATAACATTGGCCTTGATAAGCGCGTCGGCAAGGCCTAAGAGAACGATGTGCAAAAACGAAACAAGGAGTATCATAGAAGGATTTTATTTTTATTTTATTATACAAAGTTTCCTGCTTCCATCTCTACCCATCTGTCATCATCCTCATCCCATTTATAGGCATCCATATATTGAACAACCTCGTCTTCGGAAAATACATAATCCACGCGCATATCGGAACCAGCGCGGTTTGAATAGATTGTTTTTTTATCTATAACTTTTGGCTTGGTGGTGCGTTCTAATTTCATTTTACCTAGGGGACCGGTGAATTCTATGCGTTCTATTTTGCCTTTTATTGGATTATTATGTTTGTCTTCGCCAATTTCAATATCTTCCTCGCTTTGCTCTGCGGGAGAGAATTTTTCCTTGACCATTGATATTATGTTTTGCCAGCGGTCATCATTCATATTTTAATGATTGCGTTTTATATTTTTAAATACGATAAAGAAAAGTGCTCCAGAGAAAACGAGCAGAAAAAATACTATTAATATATAGTAGTAATTGCCACCGTAAATACTATAAATTGCAATAGCAATTATTAAAGCAACAACAGCTCGAATTATTATTTGGACAGAAGCAAGTGTTTTTCTTAATTTACTTTTCTGTTTTTTTGTTTTATCCATCTTTTTTGTTTATGCTAAATACACAACCGCAGTAATTTTGGCGGTAAAAGTTTTCTTTTTTTGCAATCTCGCAGGCGTGTTTGAAGCCGTCGTGTTTTTTGAAATCTTTGGGAAGAAATTTAGTTTTATATTTTTTTGCCAAGTTTCGACCGATTTTGTTGATTACCTCGGCTTTTTTGTGCGGGCTGATTGTTAGGGTGGTGGTGAAGAGGTCGAAATTGCCTGCAGGCGAGACGCCGGCGTCTCGCCTTCCGTATAAGGCGGTTTGTTCTAATCTCATTGTATAACAAATATGACACCTTTGTCCAGCACGCTTAGCGTGCCTGATCGGGACGCTTAGCGTCCCGCCCTCTGGATCTCGTTCGTGACCTTTTGTGAGCTCAAACCACCTATCTTTATCGTAATAACCTTGGATTAAGGGAATATTAAGTTTTTTACACTGGCTCGCGACATCATTTAGACGTTTTTGGTATTCTTCGCTGGGATGGATGTTTGGGTTGTAGAAAAAACAGGTGACTTTATATTCTTTTAGTTGGGAGAGAACACCGGCTAAGCAGGTGGCGCAGCAGACGTGGAGAAGTAATTTCATACAGCAGATTTTAGCAGATTATAACGGATTATTATTTTGTCTTGTTAAATTATTTATTCCCTCCGTTATTATCATAAAAATCTGCTGTATTAATCTGCTTTAATCTGCTGTCTGCTTTATCTAATATTTTCCGCATGCTCTCGTGCGTTAGCTGTTCCCGCGCTTGTTGGTATTCGAGCCACTTATAATCGCAATGTTCGGGGGAAAGAGTGATGGCATTGGTTTTGGATTCGACTAAAAAGTAGATAGCTTCTTTGTGGACAGTTTCAAAATAATTTTTGGTATTTCTTCGTTTGAAAAAATACTCGTCCCTGATTCTAAAATCACCAACAAAACTTAAATCGCGAAGCCCGGTCTCCTCTTCTGTTTCGCGGGTGACTGTGAGTTTTATATCTTCGTTTGGCTCGATATGGCCTTTGACAAAACCCCAATAACCGGGCGTGCCGGTTGATTCTTGGAAATAGCGGAGGAGGAGATATTTAATTTTATTTTCGGCGCGATGAAAGATTACTGCGCCGGCGCTAAATTCTTGGGGCACGTGTTTATTTATTATTCCAGCCAGAGGCTGGTCAGCCCGCTGGCTGATATTATTCTTTTTTATTTTTGAGATATTTCCGGCCTTTGAGTTTTTCTGGCAAATAATCCTGTTCTTCTTTGTAATCATATTTTGGCGAGTATTTATAGCCCTTGGAGTAGTTTAGGTCTTTCATAAGCTGGGTGGGGGCATTGCGGATGTGCAGAGGAACGGGGTCGTTTTGGGTGTATTTAACATCATTTTTAATTTGGCCATAGGCCTCGTAGAGTTCGTTCGACTTTTTACATTTTGCCATATAAACCACTGCCTGCGCAAGGGCAAGCTCGCATTCTGGCATCCCTATAAAATGGCAGGCCTGATAGGCGGAGACGGCTTGGACAAGGGCTTGGGAGTTGGCAAGGCCAATATCTTCGGAAGCAAAACGGATTAAACGGCGAGCGACGTAGAGCGGATCCTCCCCTGCTTCGAGCATACGCCCGAGCCAGTACAGGGCGGCATCAGCATTGCTTCCCCGCATGCTTTTGTGCAGGGCAGAGATGATGTTGTAGTGTTCTTCGCCGCCTTTGTCATAAAGAATATGTGAACGTTGGAGTGCGTCTTGGATTTTTTGTTTGTTGATTGTTATTTCTTTTTTCAGAGAGGGCGATTGGCGCCCGCCTGCCGGCGAGGCAGGAATCGCCCCTACAGATGAACTTACTGCGAGTTCTAAAGCATTAAGCGCAGAGCGGGCATCGCCATCTGCTAATTCTGCTAAATATTTTATAATACTTGGTGTGATTTTTATTTTAAGAGAGCCGAATCCCCTATCGTCTTTTAGGGCATGCTTTAAGATTTTTATTATGGCTTCGGGTTCTAATTTTTTTAGGACAAAGACGCGGCAGCGGGAGAGCAAGGCGGAGATAATCTCGAAGCTGGGATTTTCGGTGGTAGCGCCTATTAGGATAACTGTGCCGTTTTCCACATGAGGCAGAAGGGCATCTTGCTGGGCTTTGGTCCAGCGATGGATTTCGTCTAAAAATAATATGGTTTTTTGGTTATGGAGTTTGCGGTTTTCTTGGGCTTGGCCTACAATTTTGGTTAAATCGGCTTTCCCGCTGGTGACTGCGGACATTTGGATAAAAACCGAGTTGGTTATTTTGGCAATAATCCGGGCTAGGGTTGTTTTGCCACAGCCAGGAGGACCCCAAAGTATCATTGAGGGCGGTTCATCGCGCTCTATGGCAAGGCGCAAAACTTTATCTTTGCCGATTAAATCTTCTTGGCCTTCGAACTCTTTGAAATCCCGGGCGCGTATTCTATCAGCCAAGGGTGCGTCTTTTTTTAGGTTTTGGTCGAAGAGATCATTTACCATTTTACCCCCTCTTGCGTTCTCCCCCCATTCGACAAGCTCAGGGCTGGCCTTGGTAAGGGCGAGATAGTTATGAATTAATAATATTGCTGATTTGCTTATTCGTTATCCTCCCCTTACTAAGGGGAGGAATTAAAGGAGGGGTTATTTTTGATTAGCTATTGATTTACAGATATTATGTAGATTATCCCACATAGCGTTTAGTTCGTTTAATATTTCTTCGTCATTATATCTTATTACTGTGAAACCTTCACTCTCTAAATATTCTTGTTTTTCTTGGTCTTTTTTTTGAGTGTCTGGGTGGTCGTGAGTAGCTCCGTCTATTTCTACCACTAATTTTAATTTGGGACAATAGAAATCTACTATATATTTTCCGATACCATATTGTCTTCTGAATTTGTACCCCAGTTGATTACTTTTTATATGAATCCAGAGAACGACTTCGGCTTTTGTCATATCTTTTCTTAAGGTTTTTCTAATACCCCTGAATTTTTCATGGTTGTAAAGTTTCATCTACTTAGACCTCCCCTTTAGTTCCCCTCCTTGGCAAGGAGGCAGGAGGGGATAAGTTTTTGTTTACTTTCTTTTATTATTAGCTAATATATTTTAGCATTATATTAAATAAAGGAAAAGGACGACTGCAGAGGGTCGTCCTTTGTTTCGCTTCGATTGGCGATGGAGGCACACTTCATGCCCAAACGCATACCTCTATGTCTCCTTTCGTTTGGGTACACTGTGCATTCTCACCAGCTCCCGTATCTTGGCGTCATGCACGTTGGCGTAGTGAAAATCGATGGCCACCTTTACTACTTTGGCCACGATACCCATAAAGATGCATGTCAGCAAAAAATCAACCACGGACCTAGAGGATAGTTCCACTAACCGTGGTGCTATCACCGCGATAATAACCGCGATAGATAGGATGAGTATGATTTGTTCGAGTTTAGCACCCATGGTTACCTCCCCTCAAAAGAATGTATGAAACAGACGTCTCCACCAAGAAACCGGTTTGGGGTTGGTGAGTTTAAACACTGGAATATCGCTTTTTTGAGGTGATATCCAACTCTCCCCCCTTATCGGCCGACCCAGAGTATGTCTCATCAGTTTTTCAAGTTTCATGGCTTCCTCCGGTTCGATGAGAACCGATTTTGAGGTAAGGAACGGAATACCTGCATAAAGGTGGTAGCGCCCGAAAGCTTTGCTTTTCTTACGTCATACCATAAATTCAAGGCAAAGCTAGTAAGGCAGAGGGTAAGACCCATTGCCAAAGCCAAATAACTGGCCATGGTCTCCATTGCTAACGGCTCGTAGGGACTCTCCGCCTCAACTCTTACGCCCACCACTAAGGCGACGAAGGAAACTATAAGGCAGAAAAATGCGATTATCCATAGTGGACGATAGAGCCAGCTTAAAATCCTGCATCTTTTGTCTGTATCGTCTCCATGCCCCTTCCGGAATTCCATGGTTACCTCCTTATGCTTATGCAAACCGATGGGCGAGCGTTGCGATACCCCAGATAATAACGATAATGCCGATGATGCCGTCGAATCGACGCTGTCTGGCTCCGTGAAAGGCCAGCTTCCCGATGCTGTAAGTGGCGCCGAGAGCTATTGCGATAACACATTCACAGTTCATGGTCTTTTCCTTTGTGGTTTTTTTGGACCGAAAATCATGTTTATACCGACAAGAGAGCCCCAGACACCAACAATTACTATGGAGCCGCGGGTAATCTGGTCTGCTAGTTTTAGACTTGTGATTTGGTTCGCAACCATCACAATATAGCAATACAATACCACATACTTGCCCGATATCTGAAAAAAACACCGTGCCTTCATAGACAACAAAATACTTAGCGACATTGACTTCTCCTTTTGTGAGAGAGCTTGCTATTTCTTTTTACTCCTTTTGGGAGTAGGCCAATCGCGGATTTCGATCCGTCCTCGGCCTTTATCAACAAGTACGAGCTTTTGTTTCTCTTTCCACCCGTACTTTTTTATAATGGACTTTGGGATATTGACGGTGTAGCTGTGAGATGATGCTTTTGTGAGTTTTCTTTGATACTTTTTCATAATTTTTGAAATTATTGACGTACGTACGGACGTACGTACGGTCGTACGTACGTTTTTAATTAAATATTTTTAATAATTTTTCATGGATATCTGTGCCATTGCTGGCGATAAATAGATTGTTTTTGTCGTTTAAGTCCTCTTGGCCATTAAAATCGGTTATCTTTGCTCCGGCTTCCCTTGCCATAAGCTTGCCCCCGCCAAAGTCGTAGATTTCGCTGCCATCATTAACAATAGCTTCGTATTTGCCAGAAGCTAAGGTACAATAATCCAAAGCCACAGACCAATTGGCTAAAATTCTTCCAAAGCCCAAAAGATATAATTTGTGAACTATGTCGCCCATATACTCGTTTGTGCTGGCATAGTCGCCAACATAACTTACTGAAGCTTTTTTTATGTTTGGATTATTATTAACTTTTAATTTTTGGTTTTCTAGATATACGCCCTTGCCTTTTTCGCAGGTGAAGGTTCTGTTGGTAATGGGGCAATAGACGATATTAGAAATTACTTTTTCTTTTTGCCACAGGGAAATAGCGACCGAAAAATTTGGCGTACCGGTAACAAAATTATGCGAGCCGTCTAAGGGGTCTATCACAAAAGTATAATCGGATTTTTTGTCTATAATGCCGGCTTCTTCGCTATGGATATTGTAATCTGGATAATCTTTATTAAGATGCGCGAGGATGGCTTTTTCCGAAGCCAAGTCCGCTTTGGTAACATAATCACGGTCTGTTGATTTTTCTTTAATATCAAGGTCTAGGCCTTGGAGAAAATATTTTTTTAATTCTTCGCCGCCGGCTTTGGCGGCTTTAATAATTTTTTGGGTTTGGGTGTTCATGCGGTTATACTATCATTTTATAATAAAAAAAGCCAGATGTGGCTGGTGGGCGAGCTGAGCTTGGTCGGGG
This sequence comes from Candidatus Falkowiibacteriota bacterium, assembly GCA_013203415.1. Taxonomy (GTDB): domain Bacteria; phylum Patescibacteriota; class Patescibacteriia; order UBA2591; family JABMQE01; genus JABMQE01. The sequence continues at coordinate 11,527 of JABMQE010000071.1, forward strand.
TAGCCGGACCCCAGCACCAGACCTCACTTCGTTCGGTCGGTGCGGGGTAAACTTGAACCGATTATATTTGTGGTCGGGGTACCGGGACTCGAACCCGGGACCTCGTCGTCCCGAACGACGCGCGCTACCAACTGCGCTATACCCCGATAGAATTAATTTATCATAATTATTATATCTACGCCAGAAGGCGAGGATATATATCCTCGCCTTCATGAGTTTTTAAAATATTTATTTATACCTGTAGACGGGGTTTGCAAACCCCGTCTACATTGATTATAAAAAATACCACCTTGAAGGCTGGACGCCGGCGTCCAGCCTTCCGTGTTTTATTATATATTCCCCCGCCATTTTTCGGCTTTAAGAATTCTCTCGATGGCAACAATCCAAGCGGCTTGGCGGAGGTCGGTATCTTTTGAATGGGAAAGGTTATGCACCTTGTCCCAAGCGTTCTTGAGTTTTTGGGCCAGTAATTCTTTAAGGTGCGCCTCGGGGCAAATTCCACCGGTTCGATTTTGCGTCCATTCAAAAAAACTAACAATGACACCGCCGGCATTGGCAAGGATATCGGGGATGACTTCTGTTCCTTTTTCTTTGAGGATGATGTCGGCTTCGGGAGTTATTGGGCCATTGGCAAGTTCTAGGATGAACTTGGCTTTAACGTTATCAACGTTATCTTTAGTGATGGTGTTTTCTAGGGCGGCTAAGACAAGGAGGTCGGCGTTTAGTTCGAGGAGTTGTTCGTTTGTGATGTTTTCGGCTGATTCAAAATTGATAACACTCCCCTGCTCTTCTTTAACTTTGATGACTTGAGAGATATTGAGGCCGTTTCTGTCTTGGATGGCGCCTTTGGAATCGCTTGCTGCTACAACTTTATAGCCGGATTCGTAAAGTATTTTTGCTATATTTTGGCCGGCGTTTCCAAATCCATGGATAGCAATGGTTAAATTATCTTTATTTAAGTCATGAGATTTTATTACTTCTTCTGCTATAATAAATCCGCCGCGGGCTGTTGCTTCTGCTCGCAGGAGAAGGCCGCCTAATTCGATTGGTTTGCCAGTTATCATGGCGGGTTCGTGATAGCCCTTTTGTTTTTCGAACTCGTCTAACATCCAGCCCATTATACCAGCATTAGTATAAACATCTGGAGCGGGAACATCTTTGTTTTCGCCTAAAACATTGTGAAACTCTTTTATATAAGCACGGGAGATTTGCTCGAGTTCGGCTTCGGACTTATCCTTGGGGTTAAATTTAATACCACCCTTGGCTCCTCCGTATGGCAGGCCGACTAGTGAGTTTTTTAAGGACATCCAAAAGGAAAGACATTTTACTTCGTCCTCGGATACATCTGGATGATATCTGATACCGCCTTTGCCCGGGCCTAGGGCATCATTATGAAGAATGCGCCAGGCCGGATATTTTTCGTCATTGATATCTAATTCCGCATGGGATATTCTTTTATGAGTTGATAATAATTCAACCTCTTGGTCGGTGAGGTTTAGGGTTTTTAGGCGAGAGCAGATTGTAGGGAAGGTGTTCATGTTTGAAAATAAAATATCAAAAATAAAAAATGAAAAACACATATAAAATATAAAAAA
>JABMQE010000072.1 GCA_013203415.1 Candidatus Falkowiibacteriota bacterium
AGAGAAAAAGGCGTTTGGAAAATCGGCGAGGAGTAGAAATTTAGTTTAGTAAGTCGGCTATTCGAAAGCCGAACAGTTATTATGAGAATAAAGGACTTGCCAAAAATTGAACGACCGCGGGAGAAGTTAGAAAAATACGGACCCGAGAAACTTTCTAACTCGGAACTTTTAGCTATTCTTTTAAGGATTGGCGGCAAGGGTATAAATGTAGTTGAATTGGCCAGAAAGATTTTAGGCAAGTTTAGCAGAAATAGTTTGGCCAAGGCCAGTTTTAAGGATTTGAAGAATACTTTTGGTCTTGGTTCAGCTAAAGCTTGCGAAATCGTGGCTTGTTTTGAGCTGAGCCGTCGGCTTTTACAAAATAAAAAGAGTCAGATTTATTTGACTCCTAAAGATGTCTGGAATGAACTAAAGGATATTCGGGATAATAAAAAAGAACATTTTGTTATTTTCTTTTTAGATACGCGTAACCAAGAAATTAAACGAGAAATTATTTCAGTCGGTTCCCTTAATGCTAATTTAGTTCATCCCAGAGAAGTTTTTGAGCCGGCTGTCCGCCATTTGGCCGCTCAAATAATTCTGGCGCATAATCATCCAGCTGGGAGTCCTGCGCCATCACAGGAAGATTTAGAAATTACAAAACAGTTAGCTAATGCTGGAAAAATTCTTGGTATTGGAGTGAAGGACCATGTAATCGTTAGTAAGGCCAACTTTTTTAGTTTTAAAGAACACAAATTATTGTAAATATGGCCAATTTAGATACAACAGAAAAAAAGTTTTTACGCGAGACCGACGCGCGTATTTTAATTGACCGCAAACTTCGCGAGGCCGGCTGGGATATTGAAGATAAGAATCAAGTATCCACAGAAGAAACCGCTCAAGCTGGTAGGGTAGATTATATTCTTAAGGATTCAAGAAGCCGCGCTATTACTGTGATTGAAGCAAAACGATTTTCTATAGATCCTGCTTCGGCCAAACAACAGGCGCTTTCATACGCAGAATCAATAAACGTTGATTTTATTTTTCTATCTAACGGTGAAGAAATTTACTTTTGGGATTATAAATACCGTCCAGAACAAAAGGTAGCGACCTTTTATTCCCAGCGCGATCTTGAAAAAATCCAAAATCTTCGACTAGAACAAAAAGCGATTTCAATCATACCCGTTCCCGAAAAATACTTTAAGGGCGGCGAATGGCGCATACCTCGTCCTTATCAAAAAGAAGCAATACGGATTATGGATAAGGCGCTTGAAGGTAGTAAACGCAAAATGCTTCTCGCCATGGCAACGGGTACAGGGAAAACTGATGTTATTGCGCTTTATCTTAAACGGCTTTTTGAGGCAGGTCTTGTAAATCGCGCTCTCTTTCTTGTGGACCGCATTGATCTCGGCGTTCAAACAAAAGAAGTTTTTGATGAGATACTCAAAGATTATCCATCCAAACTGCTGTATGGCGGAAAACAACGCGACGAATCGTCAATTATTATCTCAACTCTGCCAACTCTTTACTCGCAACTTTCTTTATTTACCAGCGGCTACTTTGATGTAATCGTTTCTGACGAAGCCCACCGCTCTATTTTTGGTATCTATAATGCTGTTCTTTCGCACTTTGATGCTATCAGAATCGGACTTACCGCAACGCCGAGCGCCTATATTGATAGGAATACCTATAAACTCTTTGGGTGCTGGGACGAGACAGAACAAAAAGGCAAGCCGACTTTCATATATAGTATCCGTCGCGGTATTAAAGACGGATATATTGCTGGTTATGATATTGTTCAGATTGATACAAAAGTGTCTCTTGAGGGGGTAAGTTATGAAGGCGAGGATTATAATCCAGAAGACCTTGAAAGAAAGATTAACGTCCCGGCGCGAAATGAACAGGTCGTGCAAGCATATTTTAAAGAAGAAGATAAGCGCGAACCACAGAAATCAAGAAAGGCAATTGTCTATGCCGTTACCAAACGTCATGCCGCTCAGCTTGCGTATTATTTTAATCAAGCCAAACCAGAACACAAAGGCCGCTTTGCAGAAATTATTACTTCTGATACAGAAGATCCTCGCGGTGCTATTCGTCGTTTTAAACTGGAAGAATTGCCTATGATAGCCGTTTCTGTTGGTATGATGGATACGGGGATTGACGCGCCGATGGTTGAGAATCTGATAATGGCTCGTCCTACTCATTCCCCGATTTTATATCAGCAAATGCGAGGTCGGGGGAGTCGTCTTGACCAAAAAATTAATAAAAAGTCATTCAGGATTTATGATTTTGCCGGTGTTACGAAATATTTTAATGATGAAAGTTATAATCCGTATTCTGAAATCGCGCGAGCAAAGGCCGGTATTCCGTGGGGCACAGAAATTAAAGATTTTGTTGAGGAAAAAATAGAAGTTCCGGCTGGCTTTATTCAAGTTGCCGAGACCGCTCCAGAGAATATTGATGTTATTATCAAACGGGCGTATGTCGAGGTCGGCGCAGAAGGCGAAAAAATAGATTCTGATGATTATCAGATGGCATGGGAGCGGCAAATACAAGAATTTGCTCAAACAGAGCCGCTCGTAAGAAAAGTAAAAGAAGGTCAAGAGCTTTCAAGCGACGAATCTAAAGTCCTTGCGGAAAAACTTAATTCGCCAAAGTATTATTTCAACGAGGCGAACTTGCGAGAAGTGTATCATTATCCGCCTGGCACATTAGACGAATTTATTAAAACAGCTCTTGGAGTTCGAGAGCTTCCTACAGAGGAGCAGTTATATGAGGATCGTATCAACGAGCTTTTTGAAGCTTGGTTGATTGATAAGCAGTTCGCGTCGGAGCAGGTGAAAATTCTTCGTTTAGTGAAAAGTCAGTATATTGCTCGCCGCGCGCCAATTGAAGTATCTATTTTCAACGAGCCGATATTCCAACAGCAGGGCGGCTTAAACCAGATACTGCGAATTTTCGGTGAAAATCTACTCAAAAAATCATTATCAGAATTAAATAAAAATGTTTTTATAAATGGCTATACAAAATAACATCCAACAATTAAGAGAAGAGTTTAAGGGTAAGGTTGCGCGGCTCAATGACTATCTTTGGGGCGCCGGCCTTAAAGATCCGGTTACTCGCATTCAGCAGATTAGCTTCCTCTTTTTTTTAAAAATGCTTGAGGAGCAGGATATTGCGATGGAAAAAGAAGAAAAGCTTACGGGACATAAACATAAATCTATCTTCACAGGCAAGAAGGGGAAATTCAGGTGGTCTTACTGGCGTGAGAAAACTGGCCAGAACTTATATAAATTTGTTCGTGATGAGGTGTTTCCGTTTATTGAAGATTTTCACAATGGTCATGCTAACATCCGTCAAATTTTTCACGGCGCCAAACTTCTTATTCCAGACGAAGTAACCCTTAAAAGAACGATTGAAATTATTGATACAATTGAGTTTTCAAGATTAGACACTGATATAAAAGGCGACCTCTATGAATCTCTTTTGGCAAGCATTGAATCAGCTGGCGAGCTGGGGCAATTTCTAACACCTCGTCACATTATCCGCGCGATTATTGAGATGATAAATCCAAAAATTGGCCAGACGGTTTTTGATCCTGCTTGCGGTTCTGCTGGATTTTTAATCACTTCATACGAATGGCTTAAGTTTAGAAACAGCGATTCAAAAAATATTGAGGAGCGAGATGGCAGAAAAATTGGCTATGGCGACAAACTTAATAAAGAACAATGGAAATTTCTAACCGAGAAGACCTTTCATGGTTATGATGTGGACCCAGAAATGATTCGACTTGCTTTAATGAATTTAATTTTGCATGGCGTCGAGGGCGCGCATATTCGCAGGAAAGATACAGTGGCCGGAGCAGAAGATGAAGATGATTTGCGTAAATTTGACGTGGTGCTTACTAATCCGCCGTTTGCTGGCAAGGTTGATAAAGAACGCATTAAATCCACTCTGCCAGTAAAATCTAATAAAACGCAGATTCTTTTTCTTGGTTATGTTATCAATTCCCTTAAATCGAATGGACGAGCTGGTATTGTTTTGCCAGAAGGTTCGCTTTTTGGCACTAACAAAGATGACAAAGAAATCCGTCGCTATCTTTTAGAAAACGCAAAACTTGAAGCAGTTGTTTCAATGCCAGCTGGGGTATTCCAGCCCTATGCTGGAGTAAAAACCAGCTTTCTGATTTTTAAAAGAAAACCGTCGCCAAAGTTAGACGAAAAAGAGAAGATTTGGTTTTTTGATATGAAAGGCGATGGTTCATCACTTTCAAAAGCAAAGAAATTCGGCCCGCAATATCAAAACGACATTCCAAAATTATTAGAGTTTTGGCGCGGCGGCGAATCCAAGACTAAGAAGCCCTATAGCTGGCTCACGCCAGTTAAGGATATTATAGAAAATGATTACATCCTTTCTGCGAATACTTATAATCCATACAGCGGCGAGGAAGAAACTAACCACCGAGAACCAAAAGAGATTTTGAAGGAGATAGAGACAGAGGGGAAAAAACTTGGGTTGACGATTAAGGAAGTCAAAAGATTACTATGAAATTTTCAAAACAAATCCTAGACGTGTTGGGGTGGTCAGAAAAAAGTGAAGATTTTATTATCGGAAAAGATAATTTTTCGGACCTACAGGTAAATTCGACTCCAGCGATTGAAAAGTTTTATTATTTTTTTCATCAGAAAGACAGAAGATTAATAAAACAATTTGTTCTTAATGAGGGAAAACAAGTTGATTATATATGCAGAGTAACTCTAATAAAAAAAATTGATAAATTTACTCCACGTTTATCATTTTCTGTTCGGGATAAAACAAAAAAGATAGTTGAAGAATCAGAAACAAATCTTACAAATATAAAGGCGAATGTCAGCCTAGATGACTGTTACGATAATTTTTGGAAGTTGATTTCTTTTCTTAGATCTTTACAGGAAATCGATGTTCCAAAAGATAAGTTTTCTCTTATATCTCAAGATGAAAGAGAAATTGTATCTGCATTGCGCGGTCGTGGCGCTGGAAGCGTTATTAATATAGTCAGACAACTTCTTGGAGCACCAGATATTTCTTTGACACAGAAAGACATTAATTCTCTTATGAAAAGAAGAGAAAAGCTTTCTGAATTTAAAGGGGCTTTGGATACACATTCTACTGATGAAGGATGGTGGCAAGATTTTTTTGAACAGAATAAATGGATTTTTGGATATGGTTTAAATTACGAAATTCTAAAACAGCAACAGTCACAGCCAAATTATGGAGGTACTAGGGTTGATGGTAGGGGTGGTCAGCGTGGTGATAATCTTATGGCCACAACAGGCGATTTAAACTTTACAGTTCTCGTTGAGATTAAAACCCCAGCCACACAGCTTTTGCAAGGAGTAAAAGAGATTAGGAGTGGTGCGTGGAGCTTGTCAAAAGATTTAACTGACGCTCTTTCTCAAATACAGGTTAATATCCAAACATGGGAAAAACAGGGATCCGAACAGCCCGATAATAGGGATAAATTAGAAAATATTTCTGTTTTTACTGTTAAGCCGAAAGGTATTATTGTGGTTGGCTCATTGGGTCAGTTGAATGATAGGAATAGACGAGAGACTTTCCAGCGTTTTAGAAAATCTATTCATGGAATAGATATTATTACTTTTGATGAACTTTTTGAAAGAGCGAAATTTATTGTTGAAAACGAATAAATTTTTATATGTTCTAGCTAACAAAAAAATTAGGATAAAATATGTCATTGCAAGAAAAACACAAATATGCTTTTCGTCTTACGAGCGTGGCCTCTACGGGGCTTGATTTTATAGGGGAATCCTTGATGCGAATAATGAATAATGCTACAGATCTTGCTTATTTGAGACCATTTTACTTATTGTTGTCCTATAATTTTGAACTCATTCTGAAGTCAAGGGTTGTTATGCTGGGAAATTTTTCTATCGCAGTAGAACTTAAGGGGGAATTGCAAAGGTTGGGGCATGATATTATTGCAATAAAAAATGAACTGGGAAATGCTAATCTGCAGGAAATAGGTATAAAATTTATTGCCAAGGATAAAAACAAGTATAACGTTTTAACAACCGACGAGAAGGAAATATATATCGAAAATTTTACAGATGTTCGGTATGACTTTTTAGATGGAGTAATGCGCTCAGTAGATTCCGAAGAACATAAAAGGCTCAAAGAATACACCGAAGCACTTTTATTAATTCTTAAAAAAGTAAAACAGAAAAACGAGCAAGATAAAAATAAAATATGATTTGTTGGCCAACAAAAAAATTAAGCGACTTACTGGAGATTTGTAATGTTGGTGTGTGGGGTAAGCCGGCCATCAAAGGCAAGGGCTTATTTGTATTGAGATCAACGAATATGACCAATGAAGGTCGCTTAAATTTTTCTGATGTTGCGGAACGAAAAGTTGATAGTAATATCAAAAAATTTAAATTATTAGATGGAGATATTTTGGTTGAGAAATCTGGTGGTGGTCCCGATCAGCCAGTTGGACGAGTAGCTTATTTTGTGGCACCAGATGATAAAGTTTATACATTTGCAAATTTTATTCAGAGGCTTCGTGTTAAATCTAATTTAATAGATGGTCGTTTTTTGTTTTACCGCCTTCTTTTTCTACATAAAATCGGGTTTACTAAGAGATTACAGAGTCAGACTACTGGTATACGTAACTTGAAATTAAGTCTCTATCTGAAAACCGAGATTCCAGTTCCGCCTATCAAAATCCAAAAACAAATTGTTGAGCGGTTGGATAAAATCGTCAGGGCGCAGAAATTGAATGAGGGGCTTATCCAAAAAGCCAATGAACTCTTTCAGTCGCTTTTACATAAAGAACTTAATTCTACTGGCAAGAGGTGGGAGGTTAAAAAATTAGGAGATTTTATAAATCCGCAATATGGTTATACGGCCGCCGCTAAAGATGAAGGCATGTATAGATTCATCAGAATAACCGATATAGATAACACAGGAGAATTAAGAAATCTCGATAAAAAATATGTCTCACTAACTACCAAAGATGCACAGCCATACAAACTTACAAATGGAGATTTGCTGTTAGCGAGAACAGGAGCTACATTCGGCAAAATCCTTTATTTCAAAGAAAACGAACCGGCCATTTTCGCATCCTTTTTAATTCGTCTTAATCCGAATACAAAGATTATTAATCCGTTTTTCCTTTGGCTATTTTCCCGATCAAGAAATTATTGGAAGCAAGCCAACTCGTTAATGACGGGGTCAGGGCAACCGCAATTTAATGCCAACAAACTTAAGCAAATAAAAATCTCGCTCCCATCTCTTGTAATTCAAAAGCAAGTCGTTGCTAATCTTTCTGCGATACAGGAATATAAAACTCAACTTTTTGCCCAAAAATCAAAACTTAAAGAGCTTTTTGATTCAGTTTTAGCGAAATCGTTTGGGGGTGAATGAATAATAGCATGTTGCCGAGCTACAACTTAGACAAAATAAAATTCGCTACTGATGGGCCGACATTTGAGCGGGCGGTTGGTTTATATGAGGGTGGTAGAGTAACGAAGTTTAAAGAAGAGCTTAACGGATTTTTTGCGACTGTTTTAGGAACTAAGTCATATAGGGTTTATGTGGATAGGCGGCATTATAATGAGGGTGATTGTGAATGCTATCTTGGTCAACAGGATACACTTTGCAAACATATGGTAGCCGTGGCTATTTACGCAGTTATGGGCGGCAAAAAATTAAGCAAAGAGGATAAAGAATTAGTGAGTAGTCCAGTCTGTAGCGGCAAGCTGGGAGAATTAAGTAAAGAAGAATTAGCTGAAACTAAAAAGGCCATTACTTCGGCAATAAGATATATAAAAGCATATACTGGCCCTTCTCGGATTTGGTTTGCTTATCAGAATTCGCTTGACGAAGGATGCGCTCGTTTGTCAAAATTGGTTTCAGGATTGCCAGTCAGCGAGCAGACAGTAAAATTACTGATTAATATGCTTTTGCGGCTTGATAAAAAATTATGCGAGGGCGGGGTTGACGATTCTGACGGCGCGGTTGGAGATTTTATTGAAGAAGCGGTGTTAATGCTTCAGGAATACGCCAAACTTGATTCGTCGTGCATTAAAGCGTTTAAAAAACTTTGTGGCCAATCTACTTGCTTTGGTTGGGAAGAACCACTGGTAAAACTATTGGGTAAAGTTTGACATTAAAAAAATAATCTGCTATTTTAAATAAGGTGGGTTATTTTTTTTACTTTGATTATGCCAACCATTCATCAATTAATTAAAAAACCGAGAAAAATTGCCAAGAAAAAACCAAAGGCGCCGGCTCTTTGGCGAAATTTTAATTTGCTTAAGAATAAACCGAAAAAATCTCCTTCACCTTTTAAACGGGGCGTTTG